>CALKOP010000001.1 GCA_938091155.1 uncultured Flavobacteriales bacterium
CTCAGTGGACCGTTATTTTAAACAGCGAAATTCCAGGTTGGGGTGTATCTTGGGGAGGAAAGGCCGCTAGAAATCCTGAATTTGATGTACTTAAAATTAATGCCGCTACCATTGATTTACCGCAAGAAGTAGAGCAATTTACCATGGATTTTGAATACAACGTAAACTTAACGTTTGCTTGGGACAAGACAAAAGTAACCGTGCCAATTGAATTCACAACCGCAGAGTAATCGCTAATACTGAAAGCGAAACTCTACCCTCCTATTTTTAGCCTTACCGGTTTCAGTTGAATTATCAGCAATAGGTTGTTGCTCACCTTTCGCGTTAAACTGTAATCTATTTGGCGAAATGCCCAATTTAAACAGGTACACTTTCACTGCAATGGCGCGCTTTCTTGAAAGCTCCAAATTCGCTTCTTCGCTGCCTACGTCATCAGTGTGTCCAATAATTTCTATGGAAAGGTCTTGAAATTCGTCCATAATTTCAGCCAGCTGATTGAGTTCATCAAAGGAAGTTTCTAAAATAATGGACTCATTGGTATTGAAATTAATTTGAAGGTTAAACGACAGATCTTTGTTTGCTGAATAAGAGTCGTTGAATGCAGCCATTTTCAAATCAATCTCGTTTTTAACGATTGAATCTGCCTGTGGAATTCGATTACCAGATGATGAAAAGCTCTTGGCTTTTAACATTACTGCAGAATCGTAAATTCGATCGCCCACATCGGCAATTGCAAATTTTAAATGGTAGGTTTTACCTTCTTCTAATTTGGCAGTAGCTCGCAAAATATTAGTAAAACCGTCGTATTCGAAAAAACGAGCCCTAAGAAATAACTCTGGGTGTGCTCTCCAAAACTGATCATCGTGAGCGGATAAAAAATCAGAGCGCAAAAAGTACTGCTCATTAACTCTATGATTGATGGTGTTTATGCTTACTGGATTTTTAGAGTTGGGTACTTTGGCCAAGTTGAGGGGAAAAATAGCTTTAGAATTTTGCTCGTGTAAAAAGAAACCAAAAATATCATTCACTCCCATATCAACAAATTCAGGGTACTCATCTGATGCGAAAACATACTCAAAAACAATACTATCGCGCAGTGCAATTAAATCGAATTCAAGCGATACTGCATCCATTACAACACCGGTCGCAATGGCTTGTAAGTCTTTGTCGCCCCAACCTGATCCTCTCGTGCCTGTACTTTTTGATTTGTTTGGACCCATGGCATCAAAAACATCTCCAGTAGATAGCAAGACTCCCTGATTAATAACATCTAGTGGCGTTTCATTTTCAAAATACCCCATCGACTGCCGCTGCCCTTTGAAGCTCACATTCTTTATGATTAAATCACTCTCATCGTTCAATAAAAACTTGCGAATAATTTGTTCCGGCGAATAGGATGTGTCTATACGCAATTGAGCAGTCACCTGTAGGTGACTGCTCAATACAATAGTGGTAATCAGTAGAACGTACTTCAAGGTTTATTCACCGTTTAAAATAATCGGTAAACCGTCTTTTCCTCCTCCTATTACAATAATTTTAGAGTTAGGTGATGCAGCTAATCTTTCTGTAGCTGAAATACCTTTTTCCTTCAGAATATTCTCTGTAATACTGGCACTTAAAATCTTGTTTGCCTCAGCTTTCCCCTCTGCATCAATCTTTCTTCGTTCAGCCTCTTTCTTCTCTTTCTCAATTAAGTAGGTATACTTTTGAGCTTCTTGGTCAGCTTCTAACTTCGATTCAATGGATTCTTTAATTTTTAGTGGCAAAGTAATTGAACGGAACAACAAGGTTTTCTGCTCAATGTAATTTTCTTTTAAAATATTCTCTGTCATCACATCTATTTTATCCTCTATTTCCTGTCTCTTAGATGCATATAATTCCTCCGGGGTATACTGTCCTATTACTTCTCTCACAGCAGATCTCACCTCAGGTCGAATCAAATCATTTACATAATCGTCTTTAAAAGAACGGTATAAAAAACCAATTTTACTGGGTATCGGACGATATCTCAAGGTAACGTCGATTTTAATCGATAAACCATCTTTCGACAGAACGTCCATGGTTTCTTCAATTGATTTTTCAGCAATTTGAAATTTAAACACATCGTTCCAAGGAGCAACTATGTTTAATCCTTCTCCAAGTACGTTATCAACATCTAGACCAGTAGTATACTTTTTGAACACTACTCCACGCTCAGTAGGCTGAAGGATAATAAAGGATTTAGAGAAAATAATTAGTAGAAAAATTACTACTGCTCCTATAATAATGTATGGACGCAATTTCTGCGCGTCAAATGATGGTTGCTCGAATTCTGCCATGTTTTCTTATTTATTTTTTTAAGTATGTAAAGGTAACACATCTAATCTGAAATTGATTTCGTAAAGAGTGTTAAAGCGTACACATGGTAATTCTGATTACTTCTTTGCTGCCTTTGCCTTTTCAGCGGCCAATTTTTCAGCAGCTTCTGCTTCTATGTCGCTTGCAAATACATCAAAAATAACGGCATATTTATAAGCCAAGTCTTTTAATCCGTCGAAGCGCCCTGAGCCGCCGCTATGGCCCGCACTTAAATTAGTTTTAAGCAGCAAAAGATTATCGTCTGTTTTTGTAGCTCTTAATTTGGCCACCATTTTGGCTGGCTCCCAATAACCCACTCGCGTATCGTTCACACCTGTAGTAAATAACATATGAGGGTAATCTTGAGCCTTCACATTGTCGTACGGGCTGTAACTTAACATGTATTCAAAAGCCTTCTTTTCGTTTGGATTTCCCCATTCTTCATATTCTATAGTGGTTAAAGGCAGTTTCTCATCCAACATGGTATTCATCACATCAACAAAGGGCACATCTAAAATTACAAACTTGAACAAGTCAGGGCGCATGTTCACAATAGCACCCATGAGCAAACCTCCTGCGCTTCCGCCTTGAGCTACAATGTTTCCTTTCTTCACATATCCCTCTTCCACCAAATAATCAGCACAGTCAATAAAATCGGTAAAGGTGTTTAGTTTGTTCATCATTTTGCCTCCGTCATGCCATTTTTGACCTAACTCACCTCCACCTCTTACATGCGGAATGGCGTAAATAAATCCGCGGTTAATGAGGCTATAAATCGTGCTGTTAAATCCTGCTTCGATCCCACTTCCGTAGGAACCGTAAGAAGACATATAAACTCTTTTGTAATTGTTGTTTTTATTGGCGTCCCAATTACGATAAAGTAAAGTCATCGGAATCTTTGTTCCATCGCGCGCTTCTACCCAAACTCTTTTGTTCTTTATCCAGTTGGACCTAAAGTAATTTTTAACCTCTTGCTCCTTCACCAAACGAAAGCCTTTATCGGCCATATTTAAGTTCCACACTTGCGAAGGTGTTTTCATTGATGAAACGGTGTATTGAATGGTGTCCGAATCAAATTTTGGATTGCTGCGCGGTGAAATCAGGTGAATATCTTCGCTGATCTTGGTATAAAATGATTTGTTCGTGGCTTTGTCAATCACCTTTAATCGGTTCTTCATGTCTTTTGACTCTCCAACAACCAAGTACTTGTCAAAAATTACAA
>CALKOP010000002.1 GCA_938091155.1 uncultured Flavobacteriales bacterium
TATACACCGATAGGAACAACACCAGTTTCTTTAACTTCATAAATAGGAAAAAAAACGACCTTTTTAGAACCATTCATAGGAACATGCTCATGTCCAACCGCGACCTCAATCTCATTACCCTCAGGTCCTTTGATATCATAAACAACTGATTCACTTCCTTCATCATCTCCATAGGCGCGCTTTGTTTCAGCGTAATCAACACTAATATCTATTCTTGATTTCATATTTGCTCTTATAGTATAAAAATAATTTTATACTATAAATTTCGTTTTATATATTTATTGCTTTAAGACATATCCGAAATATCCATCCATTTGAAGAGGATTTTATTATCAAAACTAGGCATAGACCTAGGCTTACGTTTAATCATTTCTTTTTCGAAAGCCAAAACATTTTCCCATAGAGATTTGGTTTCTTCATTTTCATTCACAATATTTTCTTTGATAAAAGCACTTCCTTCTGAATTCAATGCAAATATTGCTTCAGTCATTTCAAATGCAACGTCCTTGTGATTTTCTTTTTCAAGTGTCATCAAGAGCAGCTCCTCAATCTTAGTAATCAAACAACAGACCTGCTGAATGGTTACTATCTTCTTTTTCATCAAATGCGCCACAAGAATACAAAGAGATTTTCTACCCTCATTTTCTAGATTCATTTCACAAAATTTGTCGTAATCTTCATTCGGATCGACGAATTCCATAGTCGCAAATCCTTCCACGAGCCGCGTCATTTCCCGCTCGAGCATGGATTTAAAAACGGGATATTCTTCCAATAAAACACAGAACAAATTTGCATACAAGGCAGCATAAAACTTGTTGGAACTTGCTACATTGAAAACCAGCTCTGTAATACGTTCAAAGTCTTCCTTTTCCATATTTCGTGCCAGCATTTCCAAAATCAACTTTGTCTGAGATTCATAGTTCTTATCTGAAATCTTGTTCAGTATTCCTTTCATTTCAAAGAAGAGCTTATCCTTCTCCTGAGGTGTAATCTTTGCAGTTGGTTTATAGGATTTCAGTAATTCCCAATCGGAATCACTAACCGGAGGTGGATTTCCATTATCTCGCCCCCGTCCTTGTCCTTGATTTGGTCTTCGTTGGTCACGACCTGGCCGACGAGCAGATTCCTTTCGTTGCCATCCACCTTCTTCTACACCATTATTTCCAACTCCAACACCCTGACGATTGCGTGAAAATACCGGTGTTCGTATGTATTCAGGTGAACCTACCAACTTTGAGAGCTGAGTAATTAAAGCAATGGTTGAATCAGGTAAATTATACGATATACCACTTTCGCGCATGTCTTCTATTTGTTCCAAACTATATTTAGGTTTAGGTTTAGTTGATACATAATTGGCAGGTACTTCGAGACTGAAAACTTTTCCAGAACCAGATGTTGACATTGGGTTTGTAGATTGTGATGCTATATTTGCGTATTTCGCCATACTACCTTTATATTACGTAATTCTGTGTGTTTTGGTTTAAATCAATTTTACAAATAATTGAAGTGATTTAAAAGAACATTACGAACTACACTATACATATTTTAATTATGACAACAACGAACTCAACAACACCGCAACTCACTCCAACTGACGTTCTGGAGCCGGTCCTTGAACCGGAGTCCAAACCAGCTTCTACCAAAACGTATCCAGAGGTCAATTCGTGGGACGAATTCGACATGGACGCACTCGTGCTCCGTGGCATCTATTCCTTTGGCTATGAAAAGCCGAGTCCTATCCAGCGCAAGGCAATCCTGCCGATGATTGATGGTCGCGACATGATTGCACAGGCGCAGTCTGGAACAGGAAAGACGGGAACTTTCTCTATCGGTACGCTCAATATAGTAGATACTACTAAGGACATTACTCAGGCTATTATCCTTTCACCAACGCGTGAACTCACCAAACAGAGTGCTAATGTGGTGAGCTCCATCGGCACTTTTGTGGATGGCCTTCGAGTCCAGATTCTTGTGGGCGGCACATCGACCTTTGACGATATTCAGAAGCTGAAGGACCAGCCCCCTCATGTCGTCGTGGGTTGCCCAGGCCGCACATATGATATGATTAAGCGCGGTCATCTTCGCACAGAGAACGTGAAGCTTATGGTGCTCGATGAGGCTGACGAAATGCTTTCATTTGGTTTTAAGGACCAGATGTATCAGATGTTCCAGCAGCTGAATTCAAACTGCCAGATTGCGCTCTTCAGTGCGACCATGCCTCCAGATATTGAGAGCCTTTCTCAGAAGTTCATGCGCGATCCAGTCAAGATTCTGGTGAAGTCAGAGATGCTAACTCTGGAGGGTATCGAACAGCACTACATCGCCCTTGACAATGACGGCCTCAAGTTCGACACATTGAAGGATCTCTACAACTCTCTCTCTGTGTCGCAGTGTATTATTTACTGCAACAGCACCAAGCGGGTTGAGGATCTCTACGAGGCGATGATCCAGGATGATTTCTCCGTGTCGCGCATTCACAGCGGTATGACTCGTGAGGAGCGCGATGCAGCCTACGAAGATTTCAAGAATGGACGCAATCGTGTTCTGATTTCATCCAATGTCACTGCTCGTGGTATTGATGTTCAGCAGGTGAGCGTAGTCATCAACTTTGATGTGCCCAAGTGTGTTCACACTTATCTTCACCGCATCGGTCGCAGTGGTCGATGGGGGCGCAAGGGAACCGGCATCAACTTTGTCACCAAGTACGACATTAAGTATCTCAAGCAGATTGAAGAGCACTATTCGACGCAGATTACTGAACTTCCATCATCATTCGTCCAGTAATTAATACAAAAATATAAACAACTATTAATCTTTTTATTTATATTTTATTTTTATTTAAGAAAAATGAGTTTTCAATTGCCAATAGAGTATTTGAATCATGAGAAAAAACACATTATTCACGATGATTTGAATTCCGATTTGGAATTGGAGAAGTTTATCGACCAGTTTTTTTCGCCTAAAACATGCGCTGAGCAACGTGTTGCTTCCGCTTGGCGACGCTATCATACAACTGATGTTTCTTATTTAACCACTATGCAAGAATGTATTGAAGATTTTTCTGGTGAATCAGACCCCCACTCAGAAATTCATACAGAAGTGAATCCCGAAGTGACTGCATGGTGGGAAGACTTACATGGGCAAAAACCAGAACATTTCCGTGAAATCAATCATTACATTACCATGGAGCAACTGCATTTTTTGAATTTTCAAGAATTCCCACTTCAAATCCTTTCCTTTCTTACTCTCGCATCACCCATTCTTGCCCTCATTACTCCTTTTCTGCTCTTATTAATTCCTTTCTTTATACTGCGCCTACAGAAACACCCCATTTCATTCGGGAATTACTGGAGCACGCTTAAGAATTTATTCAGCAAACTCCCATTAGGTGGGATTTTTTCTTTATCGGATAGCAGCATGTCTTTTGATAAAAAAATGTACGCCCTAATGTCTGCTGGATTTTATTTATTCCAATTGTATCAAAACACCCAGTCATGTTACAAGTTTTATAGGCAGTCAAAAGTCATGGTCAAACATTTGGGTGCAATAAAAGAACATTGCCTTATGAGTGCCCACCAAATGAAATGGTTCAGGGAACGTTACACGGGTTTCGATAATTTGTTTTTGGAATCACTGAAAGACATCATTACGGAATTGGAAGCATTTGCCAGAGAAGTGCAGAGCATTCAATCCACATCATGGAAAATTGTGAAATTGGGGCATATGATGAAATTGACTTATATGTTGAAATTCGACCCAGTGGTAAGCTATTCTATTGAAAGTAGCATGGATTTCACTGCATTTATTAAGAACTTGCGAAAGTTAGGTGAACTTCGAAGCCAAGGTGTTATCAAGCCATGTAGTTTCACTCGTTCCCAGACCAAATCAACGGGATTGGATGGCTTTTCCATGTCTGGTGCAATTTATCCCCCGCTGGCATTGGCGGCAGACATAGACACAAAAACAGATATTCCCGTTGTGGCCAACTCTATTTCTTTAAAGAAAAATAAAATCCTATCGGGACCAAATGCCAGTGGTAAAACCACACTTATCAAAACTCTTTTGATGAATACTATTCTATCACAACAAGTGGGGTATGGGTTTTATAAAAAGGCCACAATTTGCCCGATCGAACACGTGTATTCTTATATCAATATACCCGACAGCTCTGATAGGGATAGTCTATTTCAAGCCGAGGCACGCCGATGTAAAGAAATTCTGGAGCGCATTGAGGAACATCCTAATGAACAACACTTGGCAGTTTTCGATGAGTTGTTTTCGGGAACGAATCCTTATGAGGCAATGAGTGCTGGTGTGGGGTATTTGAACCATTTGAAAGAACGCAATAATGTGCGATTTCTCTTGACGACACATTTCATTGATTTGTGTAAAGAATACCAGACAAAAACCGCGAACACACAAATAGAAAACATGCACATGGCTCCAGGATATAAATTGAAGCGTGGCATATCGCAGACGAGAGGTGGACTCAAAGTGTTGAAAGATTTGGCTTTTCCTGAAAGTATATTAGAAGAAGCCCAGGCAAAATTAAGTTCGTTTAATTGATGAAATTATAGTTTGAATTAAAAATAAAGTAAAGGTTAAAGAAAAATACATAATAAATAGAAATGTTTGGATTAGATATGTCGACTCTTTTAACCCTCGGGATTTGTCTTATACTATGCATGATGGTGATGTATTATTGCCGTTCGAAGTTGAACTCTTTCCATGGAAAAATAGAAGCCATGTTGGGTTTAGTAAACACATTATCAACCCGAGTTGAGATGTTGAGTGCTGGACAAGTTTTAAGCCCAGGTGGCAACATAAGCCCAGGTGGCAACCTAAGCCAAGGGGCAAACCTAAGCCAAGGGGCAATCGTAAGTAACGCAGACGTACAAGCCGATAATGTTGATGAAATTCAGGATGGTTTTGACACAAATAATGAGCTGGAAGAAATTCCTAGCGATGAGAAGCACATTGTCATGAACATTATGGATTTGGCTCACCCCTATGGTGATTTGACTGGTATGTTAGGTGGAAATAAAGAAGGTATGGTTTATGAGGTAAACAGCGACAGCGAAAGTGAAGATGATGAGAGTGATGACGAAAGTGAAGAAGAAACGGATGATGGTGATGAAGAATCTGTTCACATTGGAGAGCAGGTGGATGACGTAGTCGAAGTTGATGACGTAGTCGATGTCGAAGTGGAAGTCGAGGCAACTCCAACTCACGAGCCCGTT
>CALKOP010000003.1 GCA_938091155.1 uncultured Flavobacteriales bacterium
CGATTTAGGAGTATTATCTAGGATAGACTCAGCATTGTTTTATCCAAAATATCCATGGTATGAATAAAGTCTGGGGGCAATTGGATATAATTCAAAATGAGGTTTTACACCCTAATAGTGCTCAATTGTACTTAAGGGTAATTAACTTGACTGCTTTTTTGCTAATTACATGGATGCTTCCTATTGCGGACCAAGTATGGGGAATGGACTATTTTGTGATTATTGACCACGAATTCTCCGGTCTTAAAAGGGCTGCTGTATTGCTGCGAGAACCATTTTTTAGAGAGTACTATGAATTTTTTGTTTATCCATTTTTAATGCTTACTGCTCTTGCAGTTTTCGGTGTCTCAAACTTTTGGTCGCGATTAGTGACATGGGTACTCTTTGTAAATCTACATTATGCAGATTATGAGGTCAGTAATGGCGGTTGGCATGTTTTACACCATTTATTATTGCTTTCAATCTTTTTATTCAAATTACCTCGATTTGTAATTAATGGAAATGGTGCTTTTCATACTACTATGCATAATCTTGGATTTCTCTTCAGCTGGATTCAGGTATGCATTTTATATCTAACTGCCGGAAGTCATAAGTTTTTAGGCTCATACTGGGTTTATGGTGACGCATTGTTTGTCACGCTATCGATACAGGAGTTTTCACTGCCTTGGATAATGGATTTATTGGACAAAAATACTTGGTATCTCAAGGTCGGAAATTGGATTAGTTTGTTTTATCAAGTCTCCTTTCCTGTTCTTATTTGGTTCAAATCAGTACGACCTTTTTTGCTGCCAATTGGGCTGGTCTTTCACTTATCAATAGCTTTTCTCGTAGGAGTTCTAGATTTTGGATTAATTCTGGTCGCGGCATATGCCATGTTTATTCCAGACGAAACCGCAAAAAAGCTGCTCTATTGGCTTACAATCAATCGATTTCGTAAACCAATGGCGGGTAATAATATCATTAAGGGGATTGGAGATTGAGCAATCCCCATGAAGTACCTGCTGATCAGATAACCCGTTTCATGTTCATCAAATAGAGCATACCCTGCCAAAACGAGTCCTGACACGAATAGCAGAATTATGTAGATAAAAATTAATTCCTTCCAAAGGGTTTTTCCAATTACTACTTTGGCGAAAATTATAGATTCAATTAAGAAAATCCCAGAGAAAACTATGGTCATAGCCCATTTCAGATAGTACAGGGTCCAATAGTCTAGCGAATCTAGCATGCTTAGCGAATCAGACATCATTGATACCTTGTTACCATACCAAAGAAAACGCATTTGCTCATTGATGTTTACAAAGAAAAATTCCCTGTAAAATCCAGTTGCAATTAAAGCAAGAACTCCTGAGAGTATCCAAATTGTTTTAAGCCTTTTCAACGGAAGGTTTCAATGATGTTGGTGAATGTCCAATTTTAGACCACAAATACCATAAGAAGAAAACATATCCATAGACAATCATGGTAAAAGTATAGGTATGATTAAAATCAAGTAGCTCAGGATCTGGAAAGTAAAAGACAGTTAATGCAAGACCAATGATTCTAAGTACATTGATTAGATGTAGAGTTATTATTCCGAAAGGAATAAACCATAATTTCTTAATCCAAGAACCTGGGTAGGCAAGCACAAATCCGGCAAAAAGAGAGAACAGAGTCAGACCATTGCAAGGATCGCCAATCCATAAACCATGGGTTCCATCAATTCCGATGGTGCGTATTGAACTAATCTCGCTTTCAGCGATTAGAGTATAACCAAGTAATTCGAGTATGAATCCACTAACAGTTTCAAGATTTCGGATTACAGCGAGATCAAAAGTACCAGCGGGATGAAGCCATTGTTGGTATAGCAGATACCATACGAGATAAATAAGAACCGCCTTTGATAAAAACCGGTATACAGGATCTGACCAAAATTTCTTGATCACTTAATTGAATTTGAGCGCTATTTGGCGGTGGTCAACATCTTTTTTCCTCCAAAAGCAAGACCCGCGGCAAGCAAAAGTCCAATTCCTCCATCAATCGGAATACAAGGAGGTGGCCAACAGCCTGAGCCAGTACCCGAGACTCCACCAGTTCCAGCAGTTGGCGGGGCATATAGGTCAAATGTCATTAAACCGCCTAAAAGGAGGAAAGTAGCAATAAATCTTTGAACAGAGGTTTTCATTAGTACTTCACGATTTTTTGTGACCAATTTTGACTATTAATATTTACAGAAACAAAATATACTCCACTTGGTTGGTTTAATAATGGAATTTCGACTCGGTTGAATTTAGCACGAAGCGCACTAGTGTGAATGATGTTTCCTAAAACGTCATAAACTGCTATTTCCGACATTGCTGCCTTGTCAAGCGCGAAATCAATTTTTACTATTGAATTGGCATTCCAAATTTTGACTAAACCGTCATTGAAAATTTCTGATGACGGCATCAGTGGGGTGCAATCTTCGAATCCATCTTTTGAGAGTATGAGCGTATAATTCACCTCATCACCTACCGTTAGGTTCGACATGGTCAAAATACTTTCATCTATAATTGGTGTAATTTCAGAATTGGCTTCATCTCGTATCGAAACACAAGAGTAGACTTCAAACGTTTCCAGTCCTTCAAAGGATAATTCGTAGTCACCATCATATTTGGTGTCAAAACGAATTGGAATTTCAATTTGGTTTGCGTTACTCGGGATATAATTTACCATGAGATCTTGATGACCAGCCTCTATACTAAGCTCGCTAAAATTGGGATCAGGAAGTCTGAGAGGAGAGAGATCTCTCTCATCTAATCCTTCATAAGCGTTTTCATCTCTTCTAAGATACACTGCACTGCCATAGGGTTCATTCTTATGATGCGCCAGGATGCGTAATTCATCCTTTAACATGTCTCTTTTTAAATAGTTGGTCAATGTTATGTTCGGCACTAAATCAGTAGCTGGGTCAAGAGCTATGATATTAATACCTGTGGTATTGACCCAAAAGCCCTGTCCAGGAGGCAAAGTCGCGCCTCCAGCTGCAACACTAATATACGTGCTTGTATTAGCATCAACATACCAATATTCATTACCATTTACACCACCATCAGCTACTATATTGTCAAAATTCAAGACTCCCAAATAGGGATTTCCAAGTAAATTCCAACCGCCTCCAGCAGAACTCACTGGGATATTAATCGGCGATAAGTCAATATCACCCTCTAATTCCCAGGCTTGGCCAGTCCATGTGGTTTGATTAGTACCAAGCCATATCTCATAACCTCTACCAATTTCAAAGGGCTCAGAGGTATTAATTGGTACCTCATATGCATTTGTTGTTTCATTCCAAAAATATACCGAATTGAACCCTCCAGTATTCGTACTGTTAAAAGCATAACCATTTCCACCAAAGATACCACTCATAAAAACTTCTCCATTCAGATCTTCCAAATCTGTATCCACACCAGATGTGGCGATATTTCCCCAATTCGTATTACGAGTATTTCTAAATCGCTGAACGGCGAATGTACCTGTCCCATTTATGGTATTGCTCTTTGGTGTTGCACCAATAGCAGATGTGTTTAAAATATCCGATAAGAAGAGAAGATGACCATTATTGGTTAAGTCGCCATCCAAGAGATCTAAGTTTTCTGAAATTGAAAATGAGTCTTGAAGAATTACTCCGAGTGGATTGTCAACTATTAAATTGACTAATTCCACGATCCTACCAGAGTTATTTGAAAAAGGTTGATTGATAGTCTGTCCCCTGAGGGTAACAGTACTGCCAAGGTTCATATTTAGCCCTCCTATAGACTGCACATCGAATATGCCTGTCATAACCAAATTTGCGCTCAAGTTGAGCGTCAAGGTTCCGCCACCCGACCCCGCATCTGCCATAATATCAATTGACTTTGCAGATTCTGTAGCAGAAGCACTGATTGAAACCGTTGTTCCGTCGCGTACTTCCACATTAAATGAACTGTCAGGTATAACACCACAATCCCAATTAACGGCTTGCCAATCACCTGATGAAAGTGATGCGCAAGTTGGAGCATCGTTGCTATTACCAAGCGTGAAGAAATCACCATCACTTAGCGTTATCCCAGAAAAAACAATAATCGTATCATCTGTTACTACCGGAATGTTATTCACTATCGTAGCATTTGTGAAATCACCATCATCATCTATAAGAAGATTATATGTACTGTCTCTTAAGCCAAAGTCTTTACCGGTTGGCAGATGAAAGGTTAGCGTCACTGACCCCACACTATTGTCACCCCCACTAATTTCTACTCGCCATTCTCGATTTAATTTTTCGCCAATAGGATTGAGCCAAGCTGGTGGCACTTCAGCCCCAGTTGTACTGGTATCCCCATTATCGTGTCCCCAAAGCATATACTCTCCATCTTCAAGGCCTGTTGGCGAACTAATCTGAACAAAACCCGAACCTCTAGCATCTACATTATTATCCGTTGCTGATTCCCGACCAATACCCGCAACTTCAAATCCATGGGTTGCGTCAAAAGAAAATTTATCATTAGTGGATAGAGCTAAGTTATACTTCGCACCCAAGTAGTTCTCGACAATAATACGTTGTGAGCGATTTATGCCTTCAAAAACAATTAGCTCTGCGATATCACCATTCAAGTTGGAATTATTGGAGCCGATAACTGTGCCCACATTAAAAGCTGAACTCACCGTAATTATGGAGTTATGCGCTGTAACCGTTTGGGCACTGCCATCCACATTGAAAAAATGGAAAGGCGTTGTAGTTTCAAAGCGCTGGCTGTAAACGTGCGATGCGTTATCAAGTAATTCCCCGAACCGCCATATTCCTTCAACTTTCGAACAATACTTATCCGCATTAGCCCCCCCCCCTGAATTAGCGTTTGCGCGCAAAAAATTTATTGAAGTGTTATTCGAAGATCCCAGCAAGTAGAAACAAGCATTCTTACCAGCAGGTTGATTCGCCAAACCAAAGTTACCAACTGTGAAAATATCTATTTCACTCAGAGTTCCAGCAGATAAGTTACCGGAATATTGATCAACGGATCCGTCAAACCTGACAACACTTAAGCCATTTAATTCATTCGTCTTGAGTGTTGCCATATTAGATAGATTGGCCTGATTCATAAAATTTCCATTACCTGACCGGTCTAGAATTCGCTTGACAATTTGATTATTTGTGGCTGGATTTAGGCTGTTGTTGAGACAATTGCCCGTTGCGTCTAACCAAAGTAGATTATTCGCGTTAGTACCTACTCCTCCTGGACCTGTTTGGGCCATGGTGTGATAGCCTAGAAAGCTAAAGAGAATAATGTAACAGAATCTGAGCATAACGTATGAAGTTGACAATTTACAAATATAGCATCTGTTATGTCATAATCGGTTGTTGGTAGAAAGACTTCGTATTTCGTGTTCAAGATGCGCATGAATCACGCAATAGTTGGTACTTTTGACTTGAATTTTTTATTCTACATAAATTGAAATCCAATCAAATTATTTCTCGAAACGATATTTTCCACGTGCTTGGTGCGATTTTGAGGAATTGGTATGTTCTGATTTTAATTCCAGCGATTTTCTTTAGCCTAGCCTACTTGGCAACGCATCGCATACAAGATGTATATGCCTCCAGGTGTCAGATCTTATTGCGAGCTCAAGAGACATACGATTATCAATCTCAAATAAGTAGAGGTTTGGGTTTATCAAATCGTTCAGGTGGTTACGAATACACGGCAGGTCAAATGAAAATTATCAAGTCAACAACCATTCTTGACGACGTAATTGATTCACTCGACTTGAACGTTAGCTATTTTATCGTTGGAAGAATAAGAGTGACGGAGTTGTTCCAACATGTACCCTTTGAAGTCGAGTACAACAAGTTTTCTAAACCTGTGTTCGGACAACGGTTTGATCTATCCATTCAAACTGCGGATAGCTATCGATTGCAATATGAAGTGGATGGAGTGTCCAAGGATAAAGTTTTCCGCTTTGAAGAGTTGGTCTTGGATGATGGTCTGTACCTTAGAGTTAAAAAAGCCACCTCGATTACAGGTAGGAATATTGATACCTACAAGGACGCTAGGTATCAGTTTCAAATCACTTCGGATAATCGGTTGTTGAATAAACTCAAGTCGGCTATAAGCGTTTCTAACATAGACTTCACCTCGATTATTGAGGTTACATTGAAAGATGAAATTCCTGAACGAGCTGTAAAAGTATTGGAGCGCATTGCCAGTACATACATTCAAACGACTATCCAAGGTCAAACTGACATTAACAAGAATACCCTCAAGTATATCGATAAGCAGTTAAGGGAGATAACCGAAATAATAAATTCCATAGAGGATGAATTGGAAAATTATAAAGAAGAAAAGGAAATACTCAGCCTTAGTAGAGAAGAGGAGAGTCAATTTGGATTGCTGGCTGATTTAGAAAGTGAGGAAAAAGCGCAGCAAATGCAACTAAATTCTTTG
>CALKOP010000004.1 GCA_938091155.1 uncultured Flavobacteriales bacterium
CACTAATAATTGGCACATTATAAACGGCAATAGTGAAATTGTCAAATCTGACAAACTTAATATCAAAACAAAAAAGGATATTGAAAGAACAATAAAAAAAGAATTAGAATCTTATAATTCTATTTTTAAATAAGTCCAATGTAAATAGGTTCTTTAAAATCAATACTCACAACAATACCTAAACCAAATTGCATAACCTGGTTTCGCCGTAGCGTTACAGATCACTGATTGTCAGTTTGTAATATCTTCTTACATTTTCTCTTTCGGTTTGAAAGGCCAATGATACGAACCAATCCAAATTCCAATAATACGACTTCAATTTGCCCTCGGGTTTTTGTTCATCTTCTCCTCCATCATCACAGAGTCAAAGGAAGGGTATGATGGAATACCGCGAATCACGGACCCGCATGGACAATAAACACCGGGCTAGCACTTTTAAATCACTGTGATAAACACCGAGTGAGTTCTTGGCTTCAATGGCAAATTTTGCCTTTTTAAAATTCACCTTGTCATCATCAGCCAGGGCATGAAGTCCTTCAAGAATTTCGGGAGTGGACATGCCTCAAAGTAAACAAGGATATTGATACAATTGCTCACAGTTTATTGATTTGTGCGAGATTGACGTTAAACCACTGTTAATGCCATTGAAGGGATTTTAACCTCCATTACATTTGCAATTGAAAACCAAAAAATCACGCTTATGCTTGTGCGTATTTCTCGACTTTTTGTCGGATCTCTGTTTATCGTCAGTGGCCTTATTAAGGCAAACGATCCTATCGGATTTTCATACAAACTCAATGATTACTTTGCTCCAGGTGTATTTGATATGCCTTGGTTGGATTCCATGGCTTTAGAGTTGGCTGTGATTGCCTGTGTTGCGGAAATCGTACTGGGCATAGCCATTCTTTTTGGGGCACGAATGAAACTTGCCGCTTGGTCCTTGCTTGGATTGATGGTCTTTTTCACCTTTTTGACGGGGTATACCGCAGTTGCAAACTGGCTTTTTGATAACAATGAGTCAACCTTGACACACAGCATTGAGGGCATATTTGGATTCATTATTCGAGAAGATTACAGCTACATGAAAGATTGTGGATGTTTCGGAGACGCTATTAAACTAGAACCTTGGGAGTCATTTCTAAAAGATTTGCTGCTCATGGTATTCACGATCATCATTTTCGTTAAGCGTAAGACGAATATGATCGGTGATTTAAAAGCGGATGGTATAAACCTAAGCATTGCCATGCTGGCGATTATAGGTTTTTCATTGGGTGTTGTTGGTTGGGCCTTTCCTATTTGGTTCTCTCTTGCATCCTTCTCATTGTTGCTAGTGATTAAACAATTCATGAAACATGAGTCCAAAGATTGGGTAATGGCAGGAGCAGCAACTGTCATCACCACTTGGTTCTGTATTTACTGTATAAACCATCTACCGATCAAGGATTTCAGACCTTATAAAGTTGGAAATAATATTGCCGAGTTAAAGGAATGTCCGCCTGATGCTCCGCAAGATGTGTATCTAGATACCTGGTTTTATAAAGTGAACGGTGAAGTAGGCGAGTACTCCACGGAGCAGGCACCTTGGAATATTGATGGAGCAGAGTTTGTTCATCGAGAAACGGAATTAATTTCTAAAGGTTGTGAACCTCCAATTCATGATTTCATTTTGGAAGATGCTGATGACATGGATTGGACTGATGACATATTAGGTGAGGAATATATGTTGCTAGTGATTAGTTACGATCTTATGAAAACCGATACAGATATTCAATCGGATTTAAGCAAGCTGTACGATGACGCTATGAACGATGGGGGTCCATACATGTATGGATTGGCAGCAAATACCTACTCCCAAATTGAGCCTTTTCGTCATGAACATCAGGTAATGTACGATTACTTAACGGCAGATGGCACAATGCTAAAAACGATCATTCGCGCTAATCCAGGAGTTGTATTGCTAAACAAAGGAACAGTACTAGCCAAGTGGCATTTTAATGACTTGCCGAGCTATGAGGAAATTAAAGCTGAACATTTGAACTAAGTCAAAGCTCAGTATCATTGCAGTATGCGAAAAAAACTGATTGCTGGAAATTGGAAGATGAATCTCGATTGGAATGAGGCCATGACCTTGTTTGCAAATCTGATCCAATTTGAAACTTCAAAACAAAGCAAGGCGGATGTAGCTGTTTTTCCTCCGAGCGCATACATACGTCACTTTTATGAACTCGCCAGCGATAGAAAATCTTCAATAGGTATCGGAGCACAGGATTGTTCTGAATATAACGGAGGCGCTTATACTGGAGAGTTGGCCGCCTCAATGATAAAATCAGTCGGGGCTTCTTATTGTTTAGTTGGTCATTCGGAACGTAGGGAATATCATCATGAAAGCAATGATGTGCTGAGTGAAAAGGTAGAGCGTCTGCTTGAAAATGATGTTATCCCGGTATTTTGTTGCGGTGAAAGTCTAGATCATCGCGAATCTGGTAACCACACATTTGTTACAGACAACCAGTTAGATGGAACGATTTTCGAGTTAAATGAAGAGCAATTCTCGAACGTTGTTATTGCATACGAACCTGTTTGGGCAATAGGTACAGGTAAGACTGCAAGCCCCGATCAAGCACAAGATATGCACGCATTTATTAGAGGATTGGTGCAAAGTAAATACGGTGCAACGATCGCTAACAATACTCGCATTTTATATGGAGGTAGCATGAAACCTTCGAATGCTCATGAACTGCTTTCACAACCTGATGTAGATGGTGGGTTAATAGGCGGTGCTTCACTCAAAGTAGACGACTTTGGGGCAATAATAAATGCTTGTTCTTAACATGAAAAAAAGCCTCAATTCAATTTTTGAACTGAGGCCTTTAATCTACTTTTTCTTGTTAGGGTCGCTCCTTGGTTTATCAACTGGTTTACTTATAGAGTCTCGCATTTCAGTATCAGCCTGAATATTCCTGAGTTTGTAATAGTCCATCACTCCAAGGTTACCGCTCCGGAATGCTTCTGCTATCGCCATTGGGATTTCAGCCTCTGCTTGTATAACGTTGGCACGAGCTTCTTCAGCTTTAGCTTTCATTTCCTGCTCAACAGCAATTGCCATCGCTCTGCGTTCTTCTGCCTTTGCTTGGGCGATATTTTTATCAGCCTCAGCTTGATCCATTTGCAGCTCAGCTCCAATATTTTTCCCAATGTCTATATCGGCAATATCAATCGATAGAATTTCAAAAGCGGTTCCAGAATCGAGTCCACGGCCCAATACCACTTTAGATATTGAATCGGGATTTTCGAGCACCGATTTATGACTTTCGGCTGAACCAATGCTGGTTACAATACCTTCTCCAACTCTCGCAAGAATGGTGTCTTCACCAGCACCTCCGACCAATTGCTTGATGTTGGCTCTAACAGTAACGCGAGCTTTTGCAATGAGTTGAATTCCATCTTTTGCCACAGCTGTTACCGGAGGAGTATCTATCACTTTTGGATTTACAGACATGGTAACTGCTTCAAACACATCTCTACCTGCAAGATCAATTGCGGTTGCCATATTGAAATCGAGTGGGATATTGGCTTTATCGGCAGAAATTAATGCACTTATTACATTCTGAATGTGACCTCCCGCTAAAAAGTGTGCCTCTAGCATATCAGCACTTATTACAATTCCTGCTTTTTTCGCGGCAATCATTGCGTTTACAATAATAGCTGGTGGAACACGTCTCCAGCGCATAAAGATCAATTGTAAGAGAGAAACTCGGGTGTTGGTTAATACTGCTTGAAACCAGAGTCCAACTGGGATGAAATAGAATAGAAACCACAATCCGATAACGGATACAATTACAATGACTACTAAGAGTCCAACGCCTTCTAACATAATTAGTTAATTTTTGGTTTTACCGTGATTTTGTTCCCTTCAATGTTAACGATTTCAACTTTAGTATGATCGTCAATAAACTCACCATTAGATCGAGCTTCTAATTGTTGATCATTAAAGAGAACATTGCCTATTGGGTTTAATCGTGTCTGAGTTTTTCCTTCTTGACCTATCTCCAGTTGAGTGGTATCAATAATCACTTTTGACCTGATTTCATCTTTGACACTCATTTTGCTCCAAGTTTTAGAACGAAAGGCAAGCGCAATAAGGCCTGCTGAGACGACTAACGAAGCTGCCAAGGTAATATGACCTG
The DNA here is from genome assembly GCA_938091155.1 of uncultured Flavobacteriales bacterium. GTDB lineage: Bacteria > Bacteroidota > Bacteroidia > Flavobacteriales_G > Salibacteraceae > SHAN690. The sequence goes on from CALKOP010000004.1 coordinate 4,188, forward strand.
TCGTTGTGTCGATACTGTAAGCGGAGAAGAGGGTTACGCCAAGTAGGACAAGCCCTGCAATTACTGGTATACCAACACCTGGGATTAAGAATATTTCTACTAGAATGAGCGCAATGGAAACTAGTAATAGCAATATAACAATGGTTAATGTCATTTGCTGGATTTATAGTGTTTTAGTGCTTCGGGCATGAAATCGTTCAAGTCTTTAATTCGCGTATCATCATGGGGATGAGTACTGAAAAATTCAGGTGGCTTTTGACCACCTTGTGCTGACATTCTTTCCCAAAATTTAGGCGCTTCACGAGGATCGTATCCAGCCATAGCCATGAAAACCAATCCCATTTTATCCGATTCGGTTTCGTGCATTCTAGAATACTTGAGCATTCCCAATTGACCACCGAGTCCATATGCCTGCTCGAACAAGGATTGTGTGAGTTGGGGTTTATCAGATAGAGTAATACTTAGCGCAATTCCTCCACCTTGTAAGGCAAGTCCTTGACTCATACGTTCATTACCATGTCTGGCTATGGCATGCGCTATCTCGTGACCCATAACTATAGCGAGTCCATTCTCATTTTGAGTTAAAGGCAATATACCCGTGTAGAATACAACTTTGCCACCGGGCATGCACCATGCATTTACTGTTTCATCTTTTACGAGGTTAAACTCCCAGTTAAAGTCTTCAACTCGTTTGCCCTGTCCATGTTTTTTAAGGTAAGCCTCTACTGCAGTAGCTATTTTTTCACCTACAGATTTAACCATTGCTGCATCATCTGAGGATGAGACAGTTTCATTATCATTTAGGAAACTCTTATACTCCGTCAGGCTCATAGCCATCAATTGGCTCTCAGGCAGCATGTTGAGTTGTCTGCGACCAGTTATTGGTACTTTGGAACAACTGATTAGGAAAACAAGCAGCGCAAATCTTATTAGGGGCTTCATTTCTCTATGGTAGCGGAGAGTTGGCGATTGAGAAGTTTTGTGCACATTTTTTCCAGATTTTTGAAGTTTCCGCGTCTAATGTCACATTTACCCTTTGTATGTACGATGAAGGCGCATTGCTCAGCTTGATTCATTTCGTGATCGCATATATCTACGAGTGAGTCGATGACATGATCGAAGGTGTTCACATCATCGTTATATAGCATTAATACAAACGATTCATCATTTTCAACTTCTAATAGGACTTCTTCGTCCGTATCATATTCATGTTGAATATCTACTAACTTCATGGTACAAAGTTAGGTTATGAAAGTGACATTATTTGGACCTTGCCTGAGCTTCAGTCAAGCCCTGACTAACTAACTGCGATGCTTCATTTTGGGCCTCTTGCTTCGAGCTGAAGGATCCGTAATAATAGCTGTTAGTACCATCATTGTTTTTTACCTTTTCTACTCCAGATGCACTAAGACCAAGTATGATGGCTGCTTGCTCTAAGGGGACTGCACCAGAGAAACTGCCCAATAGTACTCTGAAAGACCCCGTATTTGCAATAGAATTTGAAGAGGATCCAGAACCAAGTTGCTGTCTCGCTTCATCAACTGTGACACGAGATCCGCTATTATAGGCTGTTACAAATGCATCGGATATACCCAATGAACGAATTTCATTCTTGGCCTGATCTGCCGTTGATTCTGAGTTGTAAATCCCAGTAGTATATCGATATGTGCCATTTGACATATTCTCCTGATTAAGTGGGGTGATATTATAGATGTCGCTAGATTTTACAGGCCTGCTAAAGACACCTACTTGAACTGTGTAAAATGTGCCGGATTGATTTGCAACATCATTGATTACAAGATTTCCTTGTTTTACAACGCTATTATTAGGGAGTCTACTTGTGGAGGCAGAGTTACCAGATGAAGCAGTCGATGCTCGATTCGATTCATTTTTAGAACTAGCTGATGCGCCTGACCCAACTCGCTTTCCATTTCTATACGCAACAACAAAAGCGTCCTTATAACCGATACCTCTAATCTCATCTTTTGCAAAGTCGGCTTCTTCAAAGTTGGTGAACTCTCCAGCGGAGTACCGTGTCAATCCTGAATTAGTTGACTCTCCTGTAATTGGCTTTATCCCTTTAAAGGCGTCTTGTTTAATGGCGTTTCTAAAAGCCCCAATTTGAACTTTATAGATTAATCCAGAAGGCATAGGAGGATTGACAGGAATAGGAGTGGATGAATCATAAAATGAACCAGCGCTTGCATCCGCCTCAAAAATTGTATTGGTCAAGACATCAGAGCGAACGTTCACCTTTTTATTTGCCTCGGTTGGTGCTGTCAAATCGAATGAATCATCAACATCACTTTCACTTGCGTTTATAATGTCTGTATCAGAATTAACCTCATTGCTACTATTATTCGCATTGTCATCAAGATCCCCTGTGAGTTCAGCAAGGTCAGCAGTTGTGATATCCTCAATAATATTTTGAGTTGAATCGGTATTGTAATAGGCGAGTATACTGTTATATACTTCTTCGGGGTTTTGAATGAGAGCTTGATTAGCATCGTTCTCAATAAAGGCGGCTTGTCTATTTAGTCGAGCGGCAACAGCACTTAGGCTATCTGCTCTGTTATAATACACATATGCCCGTGCATTGGTTTTAAGTCTCACTGCCGGATCGAGTGATGTCGCAAACATTAAGTTTTGAGCCTTTGCATTAAGCTGTTTTTCAGCAAATAAGAGTTTTGTAGATATTGTTCTTAGTGAATCTGCCTTTCGCTTTTCAGTATTATAAGATGAAAACTGCTCGGTTGCCGCTACATCTAAACTTTCGGTAGGATTCAATTTAGCATTTATAACAGGAAGGGTGACTTCCTGACCAGCAGGAATAATAAAGTTAGTGGCAATTGCATTGGCTTCTATCATAGCCATTTCATTCGCCAATTGAGTGGCAAGGCCAGCTTCTTTTCTCTTGAGCATTGCAAGTTGTTCAGCTTTTCTTGCATCCGCCTGAGCAGGAAGTCGTTTTTTCTTTTTCTTAATTGCATCCGCAGACTCCCGTGTAATTCGAGCAGCTTCAGTGATCTGGTTGGATTCTGCCTCAAGTTTTTCAGCTACTTGTATTTGATTTTGACTTGGAGTAGGTGCCCCAGATTCTAGCTGCAGAATTAGTGGTTCAACACCGATTATTTTTGGTTCGGCTTGCTCATAATAACTTGTTTCTAGTTGAGCCATCTCGAGATCATTTTGGATGGTTTCAATCTCTAAATCAATGATTGCTCTTTCTTTCTTCTTTTTGGTAGCCGTTAGGGTTGCTTCTGTTTCTGTTAGCTTAATGTTTAAACGGTCTATTTTGTTGTAGCTAACTTGTGTTTTCTCATCATATTCAGCTGGTTTCCCGGCAGCAACAGGGATGTATCCCTCAAATTTCTCACTGCCTTTTACCACAACAGCCTTAGGTGGAGTAGGGCCGTTCATCTCGCTAGATTTCAGAGAATCGAGTGTTGCTTGAACGTATAATTTTTCACCCGATATACTTACCAATTTTTCTTCGAGCTCTGCCTTTTGCTTGGAATCTACTGAATTAGCAATTCGAGTCTCTGTTTTGAACTCTTCATTTTTGAGAGCTACCATCCAGTTTTGATTCAATACCTCCGTTTTTGCCTTTCGGAGCTCAGGATTGGTTTCATTGGCCACTTGGTCTTCCAATTGAATAAATGCGTTGCTATTATAACTGTCAACGTATTGGTTAAGCACTTGCTGTAACTGTTTCTTGGCCGAAGACAATAATTCTTCCTTTTCAGCTGCAATTATTTCTGTTTGCAATGCAGCTGTTTTATTGACTTTTTCTAATCTTAAGGATGCTACATTAGCAGATAGTTCGTTCAGTTTCGACCGCTGTTCTGGAGATTCTAAACCCTCAATTTGCGCAGATAAAACTTGAAGTTCATAAGCGAGGTCCGCTGCCCAAACTTTATTAATTCGCGACTCCTCTTTTTTCTGTTCCACTTTAGTCGGTAATGCCCTCATACCCAACAATTGTTGCGTATAGCTTGAATTCAATGATATAACTGTTGGAGGAACATCCTTAGAATTGAGTATATCAGGTGTAACAGGTGGAATTGAATCTGGATTAACCTCTCTGACCACTGGCATTTCAGGATCGTTTTCAGAAGGAACTTCATCAGGTACATCTTGTTCAGCACTGGCATCCGCTCTATTTTCCGACCTTATAAATGAATCAAATGATTCATCATCACTTTCAGTATCGAAAGATTCATCGAAACCCTCGAATACAACGTCAGAAGAGGGCTCTGTCGAAGCCAGACTGTTAGGATCTTGACTAGTTGAAGCTATTGTAGCCTGTTGATCACTCAAAGTTGCTACGGCAGAATAGCTTTCCATTGCCAATTCGCCTTTACTTTCTTTTTCTTTTTCGAGATCAGAAATTTGATTGGCAAATGCTAGCATTTGTTCGGTATCACTAACACCTTCTTGAGCTTTTGACAATGAATCGATTCTGTAATCTATGTTTTCGACCCATTGATCATATATTTCTGCTTTGCGTGATTCTGCAATAACAGGATCCTCTGCTTTAGAAGCCTTAGCTATTTGTTGTTGAAGTTTACTGGCGTAGTTGCCACCTAATATTTCGGGTTCGCTTTCTGTAGCCGATATAGTTCTAATTTCTTCGTTTAATTCTTGCGACTCTTCATCATTTAGGACTGCGTTATCTATGCCAGAAGTTTCATTTGTATTTTCACTATCAGTTGTCTCTGGGCCCTCATTACCTGCGTTTTCCGTTTCAAATGAATCATCAGCAAAGAAATTATCTACCTCGCTTGCAACTTCTTGTATTTCACTGAGATCAGTATTAGATCCTGCTATAGTTGATTGATCTGATGACGAACCCCCTTCTACGGACATGGTATTGTTGAATTCTTCTGAAGTTCCTGATTCAAAAGAATCAAAGTTGTCAGTTGTCTCATTTGCAATAGCCGCGTCCTCTCCTCCAACAAAATCATCAAATCCATCATTTGATTCGCTTGTCTCCTCAACTTCTATCAAGTCATTCTCTGAGTTGTTAACCTTCGATTTTGCACCAGAATCATTGTCTTTATTCACAATATCATCTTCAGAAGAATTGATATTAAGACTTGCCTGTTTTTTAAGGATTTCAGCTGAAAACAGAGTAGGATCATTAAGAGGTTCGTCAAAATGATTGATTATTTGTAGCTGTTCTTTTCCATCAACAATTTTCAATGTCATTTCCTGACGAAACTGTTTCAACCCTTTTTCACGTGGGACTTCTACTAGGCCCGTATGGA
>CALKOP010000005.1 GCA_938091155.1 uncultured Flavobacteriales bacterium
ACCAGAGACAAATTTGTTTGGACTCCATTACCTCGTAGATTTCGCCTTATGCACTTCCGAGTTAATCAACTTCCCATATAGATTAGAAAGCTTCTCAGTCCAATTCCCAGGTTTCCCATCACCGATGATTCTTCCATCAATTTTTACCACAGACGTAAGTCCTCCAAATGTCCCAGTTACAAAGGCTTCGTCAGCCCCATATGTATCAAAAAGTGAAAAGTCTTTTTGATGGCAGATGATTCCCATACTATCACAAACTCCAATAACCTTGGAACGAGTAATGCCATTCATGCAGTACTGGCCAGTAGATGTCCAGACTTCATCGTTCTTAACAATAAAAAAGTTAGTGGCATTACAAGTCGATACTGCTCCATTTACATCCAGCATCAAAGCCTCATCTGCCCCTGCCTCAATGGCCTGCATCAATGCTTGTACTTCGTGTAATTTACTGTGACAGTTAAGTTTAGGGTCCAAATAATCAGGAGAGCCTCTTCTAATCGTGCTTGTGAATAATGTAATCCCTTTGTCTCGAGTCTCACTGGCCGCGATTTTATATTCTGGAATAATTACAATGTTAGGACCGCTAATCGTTAATCGAGGATCTTGAGATGGAGTCTTTTTTATACCTCTGGTCACCATGATCCGCACATGTACATTATCATGCATGTCGTTAGCCTTGAGCGTTTTCCAAATCTCATCCTCCAACTGCACTTTGGAAAATCCTAAATTCAGTCCAATCGTTTTTGAAGCACTCCACATACGATCCATGTGATCATCAATAAATACTAAGACATCGTCATGTAACCTGAGGGCTTCCCAAATCCCATCTCCTACTAGATAACCACTGTCAAAAACTGATATTTTAGCATCATTGCGCGCAAATAACTCCCCATTCACATAAATCTTAATATGCTCGTTTCTATCATCAAGCAACGCATTGTGTGTACCGTGAACCATTTATTCTTGATTTAAAGCAACTCTTGTTATTGAGACTTATCAAACTTGCGGCAATTTGAAATGAAACAAAATCTAAAAGGACTAACAATATTAGTTCTATGCTGGATCGAAAAGTATGTTAGTTTGTATTCTATCCAACAGTAAATGATTCTCTTAGCACTTAATAAGAACTAAGAGTATCACTCACAGGATTGACGTCTTTATCGATCGTGGGTATTATATCTCCTTTAAAATCTACGATAACATGACATGATTTCATCCTACGAGCAAAAGATCGCATACGTTTCACTTGTTTACTTGACAAGTCATTTAAAGGCATTAATTAATGCGTTTTAAGAAAAGTCGATGTGCCAACAATTACGAAGTTTTTAGGAAGGTCACAATTGGTCATTAACTCAGCCTCCCATTTTTTTACAAAACTCCTTATTTACAAATGTCGCCTGGGCCTTGCCATTTAAAATGATGCTCATGTTAAATACAAATATGAAAGCGAGTATTGTATTTGATCGCATTTTATTAATCTCGTTTTGGTCTGTAAACAGTAAAAACCCGACTAACGTTAAAACCAAAGCTAAAATCACCTTTTAGCCAATCGCCCCTGGTTTCTGTAATAAATCCATTTTCAACCATCCCTCTGCTATTGGTAAAATGAAGCTGAAAAACATGACCACCTGTTTCTATGTCAAAACCAACCGACAGGCTGTTCTTGTAATTAACTGCTGGATCTAGCTGCTCAGGCAACACATAGTAGTATTCCAAATTTATGGCAACACGCTTCGTTAGCTTTGCCCTTCCACCCGCTCCAATCGCAAACACATCATTACTGGCCTTATTGGTATGAACGTAATTTCGATGAACCATTGTTGGCATTAGCTGAATTGAAAAACCTTCGCTAAACTTTCGGCCAACTATTATTTGATTTGTAAAATAAAGCCTGTTTGAGAATGGATATTCCTTAAATGCACCTGTCAAACCTTGGTCTGCCAGTAAGCGCTTTTCTGGAAGAGACGTAATGGCAACATCGGACACCCATAATATATGAATTGGAATGTTTTTCTCCCCCGATTGCTGTCGCAGCAGCCTAACCTTGGCAAAACCATCATAAAACTTCCCAACATTAGTCCTTCCTAAACCTACGTTTAACCAATCGGTTACACCATAATCAAGACCTATTCGGATATTGGCTTGATCCAACCCAAACATCTCTTGTAATGCACCACTTACATAACCAAACCTATGTGATATTTTAAAATCCATTACACCATGACCGTTCATTTCAAATGAATGCCCATTAATGATTCTGGTGGTTTTAAAACCTGCAGTCGCAAATTCCTGAGTGGGTTCATCTTCATCTAAAAGATCTAGAAGACTATCGTCATCTTGGCTTACAGCAACTGTTGTAAAAAACAGGACAAGGTAAAGTGTTGAAAAAAGTCTTTTCATTACTTCTTATTTCTACTTGAGTGGTCCCAACTTGGCGTCTACGGTTACTTCCATTTCCTTTGCGATTTTATCGCGCACCGTATTTGGAATTTCAATTTTATAGTCTTCTGGGCTTATCATAAACTTGGAGGTCATTTGGTAGTTTCCATCCGCGAAATGAATCATACCAGGAAATTCAACGTCCTTTGTCACACCATGCATGGTCATTTTACCTGAAACAGTCACCTGAGTTTCATCATTGTAACTCCCCATCTTAAAATCTTTGACACTACCTTTAAAAACTGCCCTCGGGTATTCTTTTGATTCCACATAGTTTTCATTGAAATGTTCTTCCATTAGCGCCTTTTCAAACTCAAATGACTTCATATTAGCTGCAAATTCGACCTTACCTGTGGTTTCATCCAAAACCGATGTGACTTTATAATTATCAGCCTCAATATCTTCGACAGGAGTGGAGCTAAAAAACTTAATGTGTCCGTCACGCGTGAAATACTTCTCTTGCGAAAACCCAGCAATGCCCATGGCTATCGTGATAGTGGTTAAAATGATTTTTTTCATTTGATTTTTGTTTGGGTGTTTTTTATTGAACTATGACCGCCCTATTCATTTCAACAGTGCCGCCTGGGAGCATTGATTCTGAGTCTCCCATAAATCCAGAACATATTCCCTTGATTGTAATATCACCTTCTGGCATTAGCTCTGGAATTTCTTGAAAGGTGCAGTTCACTATCGCAAAATCATCACTAGAAATCTTCACTCCAGAAATTTCACCTTCTACTTTGTTTATTTCAAAAACGGGTCCACTTATTTGAACAACCTGATCTATATATTTAGCACTTGCCGATTTCTCATCAACTAGAAATTCCTGCACTATTACTTCGCTTTCGGTTGTGAATTTTGGATCCATGTCAGCAGTTGTGTCGTGTCCACAACTTGCCAAGAGCAATACGCCTATTAGGTAGGTCGATACATTTTTATTATTCATTTCAGACTTTTTAATTATTTAGATTGCCGTCTTCGATCCATTTTGACAATTTATCCAATTGATCTTGATTAGCAGGTCCACTCTGTGGCATTGTCTTCTCGTTAATAGCTCGTCTTTCAATTCCCTCAATATTGCTAACAATTTGATCATAGGTTTCAAGAACAGGATTAGTAGCATCAGCATTGTGACAGCTTGCTCCATTTGCGCAACTCCCAGTGATAAATGGTTGTATATCATCCGCAAAAGTGATCAGGGCGTCCAATGTATCGACTGGATTTGGGTACAAATCGTCTCGGTTATCATAGTAGCATCCATCTAACGAAACTGCTGATAACACCAAAAATCCAATTACATATAGTATAGGTCTTTTCATCATTTATTAATTGTTCGGAGAACCTGCATCAACCCAATCTGCTATAAGTTTAATTTGTTGTGCTGTTAGTGTCCCGTTTTTTGGCATTGAGGTTGCCCCAGTGGTGGCCTTATTTTTTATCTCAGTATAACTCGCAAGTGGAGGAGACTGGGCGTTACTAACATGACAACCAGAAACAGCACAATTAGCGTCAACTATTGGTTTTATCTCGGTTTGAAATGATGATACAGTAGTATTGGTATCTGTTGTGTCAAATTGACTTAGATTCAAGGTCCCCTGTTCTATCCACATTCTGATTGCCTTTTTATCACAGTCGTTAGCTCTGAAAGGTTTAACGGCATTCACTTAGAGGTGTTGTCATTACTCAATGACGTATAAAACTCACTTCCATCTGGGTCCATGGGCTTTATTTCACCGGTATTAATGACTCTATCGTAGCTAGATAGATCTATTCCATCAGATTTTGTAACAGCATCATGACAATCACTCATGGAGCAATTACCGTCAATTATTGGTTGTATATCTTCTTTATAATAAACGGTGTCTTCGAAACAGTTCAGAGTCGTGTCAATAGGATTTTCATCCAACTCCTCGACAATTGGCTCGAATGGTTCGTGTTCGCAACCGGCCAGTATTATAAAAGCTGTGATAAAGAATGCCGATAAAGCAATAATGCCTGTATGAGTAATATTCATCTATTCTGAATGAGCTCGAACAAATATAATCGAATTAAGATGCCTGATTTTGATCAAGTTTCCCAAGACCTTTAAAACAATCAACACTTAATAGCACAACCGTTAATAAGTCTACACGTCCGTTAATCGCTATCAAAATTATACTTTTAGCCCATGCAATTCAGTCACCTCCTTTCACTGAGTATCATTTTCAGCTTTGTAACCTATAATGCTCATTCGCAGACTAACCTGGTTAGTAATCAAGGCCTCGAAACATATACTACTTGTCCTACATCACTGAGCCAGCTGGGTAATTGCACTGGTTGGGGACAACCCACATTGCATATTGGTTCTCCTGACTATTTTAATTCGTGCCAGACAAATACGACTGCTGGTGTTCCTACAAACACTTTCGGATCAACTGCTGCTAATCAAGGTAATGGCTATGCTGGAGGATATACGTTTCTAAACTATACAGGATCTTATGCTGTATACAGAGAATATGTTGTCGGAACTTTGAATCAAACATTGGTTGCTGGACAAGCTTACATTGTATCATTTCAATATGCAAGATCTACTAATTGTAGGTATGCTACAGATGCATTAGGTTTTTACCTTAGTGCTGCATGGCCCTCACTTAGTGCTAGTGGTTTTGGAGTTCTGGCTGTGACTCCAAATAGTACAAACCCATCTGGCAATGTGCTATCATCCAACGCATGGTCGACATATCAAGACACTATTATTGCCTCTGGCGGAGAACAGTATATTACCATAGGTAGTTTCACTCAAAATGCTTCTGGAACTTTAGTCACGTCAAGCGCTAGTATCAATGGTGCATATATGTATTTTGATGACGCTCAGGCAATTGTTTACAATGGCGTTTTTGGTGATTCAAACATTTGCTTGGGCGATACTGGCCAGGTTTATTCGATTCTTGATTCTACCTTTTATTGGGTTAATTCAAATAATCCAAACGTTTCATTGGGTTCAAATGACACCTTGAACGTTGCTCCATCACAAACTACCACCTATTGGGCTATTACTTGGAATGACACATTTGCTTTTACAGTGACCGTGCATGCCCCGCCCACCCAATTTGTTGGCAATGACACTGTATTGTGTGAAGGTGATACTCTAAACAGATTTGTAAATCTACCTGGATATCAATTTTTATGGTCAAACAACGATACAGACTCATTATTTACTACTGTAGATAGTGGATATCACTGGTTAGAGATTAGCATATATACATGTACAAAGAGAGATTCTTTTCATGTTGATTTTCATGAATTACCCGAATTTGAACTCATTGGTGACACTGCAATTTGTAAGGACGACGTTTATTTCCTAGAGTCTGGACTATCCACACCTTTGGTGTTTAGTTGGAATACCGGTGCGTCTACCCCTGCTATATCTGTATTCGATTCTGGTAAATATGTAGTTACTGTGACAAATCAATATTGCTCATACAGCGATTCCGTGGTTATCAGCGAATTCCCAGAAGTTCATGTCGATTTAGGAACCGACAAAGAATTTTGTTATATCGCGAGTGCTAAAATCATCCCAGTAACAACTAATGTGAACCAGTTTTCATGGTCTACCGGTACAACAAGCGACTCAATTGCGGTTTATCAATCAGGTATGTATCATGTAAGTGCCACTTATAACGGATATTGTGAAGTACAGGACTCCGTGAAATACACGTTTCATACAGAACCAATTATATCATTTTCTGAAGATACCGCTTGGTTTTGTCAAAGTGATAAAATTGAATTATTACCTAATGTGACTTCAGCATTGAATGTAGAATATCTATGGAGTAATTTTGATATCAGCGCATCTATAGAAACGAATCAAATAGGATTATTTTGGGTTGAGGTTTTAAATGATAATTGTGCCACACGTGATTCAATTATTGTTGCGATGTATCCGCATATTGGGGTGACATTGGGGCAAGATGTAAGTATTTGTGAAGGAGAGTCTATCACACTTAAGGCCAAAACCAATACATCAATTTCAAACTATCAATGGAGTACCGGAGCAACTGGCCCTAGCACACAAGTAAGTGAACATGGAACATATTCAATTACTGCTTCTAATGGTTTTTGCTTGGATATTGACGATATCAATGTCTTTGTATTAGAATATCCAAAATTTGATCTAGGCGCAGACACTTCAATATGTCCTCAAGATCTAATTAGCCTAGATATTAAGCAGGATGCTGAAATAGTAAGTTACTTATGGAGTGATGGTTATACTGGACCAACACAAAATTTCGACATTATGGGGCCAACTACTATTTGGGGACGCGCATCGAACGGTGATTGTTCAACAACTGATTCAATTATGGTTGATTTCCGAAGTGTTCCTTCAGCTTGCATTGGAGAAGATACGGCCATTTGTAAAGGCGATGAACTTAAAATATCAGTTATTGCCGATGAAAGAATTAAAACAGCTTTATGGAGTACCTCAGATTCAGTATTTACAATAAATATAGCTGACACTGGAACTTTAAAACTCGAACTCTTTGATGGTTATTGCTATTCTAAGGGTAAACGAAAAATTGAATATAGACCAGAGCCAAATAGTACAGATTTCTTTATGGATGTGCCATCTATCATTTGTTTGAATGATGAATTTAGTCTGGATATGTCAAACGATCTAATCTCAAATTACCTCTGGCAAGACGGGTCTACAAGTTCTCGCTATACAATATCAGAAGAGGGTATGTATTGGATAGAAGGAACTCATAGATGCGGTACAATTAGAGATACAGCAATCATCGAAAGATGCGAATGTCCTGTGTGGGCTCCTACTGCGTTTAAGCCTGATGGAGACGACAATAACGACAAGTTTATTCCCGTTTTAGATTGCCAACCATTAGAATTCCAATTGAGTATTTATGACCGATGGGGAGAATTAGTGTTTGAAAGTTCTGATCTAAAAAATTCTTGGGACGGATCTTATAGAGGTTTAGATGCACCAGCTGGCTCCTATGTGTGGAAACTAATCTTTACTGTATTCACTGAGGGCAAACTCATGAAATCAGAGGATTGCGGTCAGATACTGCTGGTTCGATAATAATCCAAAGCACCCATTTTTGTTCTCATTCCTTACTTGAAAGCAAGTACTTGAATAGGTGAAATTTAAGTCTAAATTTAAATCTAAATTTAAATTGAATTTTATTTTCACTTTTAAGGCTTCTATTGTAAAGATTATGCGTCAAGAAATCATGATGAAGAAACTCCTATTTTTTGTTACAGCTCTAACGATTGCATCTGCTGCGTCTGCTCAGGTACAACAGGCACGTTGGTGGTACTTCGGCTCAGGTGCCGGTCTAGATTTTAACACCGCTCCAACCGCAGATCCTAATGGAACTCTCCAAACATATGAAGGGTGTTCATCCATATCTTCTCCTATAGGAACGTTGTATTTCTACACTGATGGAAATGTGGTCAAAAATGCCAATCATGCAAATATGACAAATGGTACAGGTTTAACAGGAGGTGGTTCATCTACTCAAAGTGGCCAAGTTATTCCATATCCGGGGTCTAGTACCAAGTTTTATGTATTCACTCAAGCTCAGAATGTTGGCGCGAACGGTATGCGTTATTCCGTGGTAGACATGACGCTATCTAGTGGATTGGGGGCAGTTACCACAACAAAGAACGTTTTCCTCGACAATGGTTTTGCAGAAAAAATCACCGGAGTTAAAAAGAATGGTGGTTATTGGGTATGTGCGCTCAAACTGCCTGGTGATACCTTATACGCTTATGAGGTAACATCGTCTGGCGTAAACTCAACTCCCGTTAAAAGTAACACTGGAATTACTCTTGGGACAAACAACTTTTATGGGGGTATGAAATCAAATCCTCAGGGCACTCAACTTGCTGCGGCACATCAGGGAATTCAAAGTGCTGTTCATTTATTTGATTTTAACAAAACGACAGGTATGGTCACCGGCACCAAGACCATTAGTATTACGACTAGTAACCCTTATGGTGTAGAATTCAGTCCAAATGGTAACCTTCTATATGTACAAAGCTGGAATGTGAGCGATATCAAGCAATATGACGTTACAGCCGGAACAGCTGCCCAAATTTCATCTTCGCAAGTTACTTTGGGAAGCAGCGCCACTGGCGGGGGTCTTTTACAACTTGGCCCAGATGGCTTATTGTATGGCGCTAGATTCGGACAAAATTATGTTTGTCGCATTGCCAATCCTGACGTTCAAGGAACAGGTGCGGGTTATACGGCAAATGCAGTTCAATTATCAACCGGTGATCTTTCGCGTTGGGGATTACCACTATTCTTAGGTTCATTCTTTAGCGCTAGCATTGAAGTAACGGATAACTGCTACGGGGATACAACATACTTCACGGCAGATACCACTAATGTAGATTCCATGTATTGGGATTTTGGAGATACACTTTCTGGGGCAAATAACATTGTAGAAGGAGTTCTAAACGTTGGCCACCTGTATACGGATACAGGATTATACACTGTTACACTAGTAGTATTTAACGGCCTGTTTTCAGACACAATTTCAGATTTTGTCTATATCTATCCGCGCCAATCCGCTGATCTAGGTAATGATACAATACTTTGTGTTGGTTTAGAATTCACACTTGATGTAAGTCAACCCCATGCCGAGTATATATGGCATGACGGAAGTACTGATTCAGCATATACAGTGGCTTATCCTGACTCACTGGTGGCTGTTACCATTAATGGAGTATGCGATACAGTATCGGATACCATTTTGGTTAATTTCTTTTATCCCTTTGACTTAGACATTCAGAATGACACATTCATGTGTACTTACGATGATATAACCCTCACAACGGGTCTAAATCCAAATGCAGGTTACATACATACTTGGAGCAATGGAAGCGCATCTAATACTATTATCGCATATGACACTGGCACATACATGGTTACCGTTACAGAAGGCATCTGTACTTACCGAGACACAGTAACGATTGGCTACTATCCACACGTCTCTGTAAATCTTGGAAACGACAGCAGTTTCTGCTATGAACCCTACATCAATTTAGCTTCTAAAACTGAAACTAATGTTTTGTCCTACAATTGGTCAACAGGTGCTGCCACTGCCAATATTGACGTCTCTGTAACTGATTTATACTTCGTAACTGTTAAAGGTACGGGGGACTTCTGTCAAGCAATCGACTCAGTAGAATGGAAGTTTTGGTATGAGCCTATCCTCGATTTAGGTAATGACACTTCCTTTTGTCATGATGATATTCTAAATGTTACACCCTTTGCATACTCTTCATTCCCAATGACCTATTTATGGAATGACAATAGCAACAATCCTGATCTCAACATAAATATTGTTGGACTATACTGGGTGGAAGTCAGCGATGAAAATTGCTCAACTAAGGATACCATTATCGTTAATCAGTACCCAAAACTAGAAGTTGATTTAGGTGAAGATGTACAAACATGTGATGGTAAAACAGTGACATTAAATCCAAGGACGACACTACCAGTAAACAATTACGCTTGGAATGACGGCACAACAAATTCCAACCTAAAAATTAGTGGTCATGGAACATATACTGTTTCGGTTAACAATGACTTATGCAGTGCATCTGACGAAATAAATGTTTTCTATTTCAAATATCCTGAAGTAGATTTAGGCGCTGACACAGCGATATGCCCTGGAACAAGTTATAAAGTTGACGTAACTGCTCCTTTTCAGATAATGGAATATCAATGGTCTACAAATAACACTTCGCCAATTCAGGAAATCCTTCCTAATGATAGCGTTTGGTATTGGGTCAAATCCACTAACGCAGTTTGCTCTTCAACGGATTCAATATTTATTACTCTTAGAAACGTTCCGAATACTGACCTAGGTCCTGATACTTCAATATGTGAAGGCGATATTCTAGACCTAAGTGTTCGAGACGACATAAGAAATCAATCGTTCATATGGAATACCGGAGAAACTTCGCAATTGTTATCAGTTAGTGATAGTGGTGAGTACGTAGTAATGGTGTTTGATGGTAGTTGCACAACAGCAGGTAAAATAGAGGTTGCATTAAAGAATAACCCAACAAATGAAACCGTGAAGCTTGAGGCTCCTGAAACAATTTGTCTAGGTGATAAAGTTCCTTTCAACGTTTATGATCCTCGCTTCAATGCCTATGAATGGCAGGATGGATCAACTAGAACGCGTTTTGTAGTTGAGTCAGAAGGTTTGTACTGGATTAAGGCAACACATGATTGTGGAGTGGTATCTGACACTGTATTTATTGATAAATGTGAGTGTCCTATTTGGTTGCCAACAGCATTCAATCCAAATGGGGATGACAAAAACGATAAGTTCCTTCCTAGTACTAATTGTGAGTTCTATGATTATGAATTCAGAGTATTCGATAGATGGGGTGAAGAGGTTTTCTTTTCTGAAGATCCAACCCAATCTTGGGATGGTATGTTCAAAGGCGAAGATGCCGCTTCAGGTTCTTATACTTGGAGGTTAATATATGGAACGGTTAATGAAGGTAAAAAGGTCGAAGATCGAATGAACGGTAATGTTCTCCTCTTAAGATAAGATAGCCATTAATTGCATAAAAAAAAGAGCCCTCTAGCTAGAAACTAGGGGGCTCTTTTTTTTTTACTATTTGCATTCATCGCTCTAGATAAATTCAATAATTCGCTCAATTACTTCAGGGTCTTTCAATATTCTACGATGCCCTAGCCTTGGCACCCTGATGGATACTATATCAGATTTTACACTGATCAATGCATCAAGATGAAATATGCCGACATCAAAATCATCTTCACCATGAATGGCAAGAACTGGACATGACATTGATCTAATCGTATTTGTCATCGAAATCTCATCGAAATCTCTATTAAAGACCTCTAAACAAGCATCCTTGATTACCTGATTGATACGCTCTGGCGCTTGTATTATTTTTCTAAATGAATCTAGTATATCATTTGGCAGGGATGGCGCTCCCATTGCTATAAACCTCGGAATCGTTAATCCATCATAAACCGACAACGATACAGAAGCAGCTCCTAATGAATGTCCAATAACACACGCCACGTTCTCTGAGTTTTCTACCAGCACCTTCGTTGCAGCAGCGAAGTCAAACATGCTTGCGTCTACACCATCACTATTTCCATGAGCCCATACATCCACGGCTATAAAAGTATATCCAGCTTTTGTTAAGGCATAGGCTATATCTGCAAACTGAATTGACTTGCCAGCCCAACCATGTATGCAAACTACTTCGGGTCCAGATCCCATTCGATAGGCCTTCATACTCTTATCATTCGCCACTATTTCGAATGTCTCTGCATCCTCCAGCAGCTTCAAGCCTTTTTTTGTAAATGGAGCACTTCGTGGAGTTAAGAAAAGATTTATTGCCCATTTAGAAGCCAGTCGTGGCAGGAAAATATCACAAATATTAAATGTGAAGCGTATGAAGTATAATATCGAAGGTGTCTTCTTTCCCACGAAGCAATTATCGGAATTTAGAGTCGCAATTGGCTACTTTCGCCCGCTTGCAGTACAAAGGTATTCTATACATACTATTATCATCCTTAACCTACGCAGCTGTCAACCTCTGCGTTAAGCACTTAGAGCACATACCTACTCACGAAATTGTGTTTTTCAGATCATTGATATCCCTGACGATCTGCACTATTTGGATTCAACGATTGAAGATCCCGTTTTTAGGCTACAACAAAAAGTGGCTATTAATTAGAGGATTTGCTGGAATGTCAGCCCTATTTCTATTCTTCCTTACAATAAAAGAAATGCCCCTAGCTAGTGCTACAACTATTCAATACATATCTCCAATATTTACGGTATTGCTTGCTACGCAACTAATGGGAGAAAAGGTTAGGTCTGTTCAATGGTTGCTGTTTCTGTTAGCGTTTATTGGGGTAATAATGATAAAAGGCTTTGATGATCGTATTTCCTATTTCTATCTAGGGGTTGGAATTGTTTCGGCCTTTATTTCCGGAATTGCATATAACGCCATTATGAAATGTAGGAATACTGATCATCCTGTTACTGTAGTCCTATATTTCCCTTTGATCGCTACTCCAATTATGGGCACGGCTTGTTTGACCATTGATTGGGTTACACCTCAGGGCTCTGAATGGTTCATTCTTCTCATACTTGGTGCATTAACACAAGTAGCACAGATCTATATGACCAAGGCATTGCATGCTGACCACAGTAGCACCATTATGCCCTTCAAGTATTTTGGTGTAATCTATGCCTTCTCTATAGGATTGTTCTTTTTCAACGAAACACTTCCTTGGCTCAGTCTTTTAGGTATCGCAGTCGTAGTGTTAGCAGTGGTAATTAACACCATGGTGAAAAGTGCGAATAAAAAATTACCTCCAACCCAAGGAGTGGTTTAGAGACCTGTTTTTATTCCTGTTGTTGCTATGTGAATTTCATCATGAATAACTCGCTCAACCTTCTCATCATCGCTATAATGAACAATCATGAAATAAGTTCCAATCGGAACAAGTTCACCATTTGGTTTTCTTCCATCCCAACCCTGAGATTGTCGCGTAGTACGGAATACTTGCTCACCATTTCGATTATAAACCTCTAGATTAAAATCATCCAATAGCACTCCCTCACTAAGAATCAAAAACTTCTCATTCTTTCCATCTCCATTTGGCGAGAAGCTATTCGGGTAATGAATGATCGTCTCCTCCTTGTATTGTAATAGGGCTGAAACTGAATCAGTACAACCATCATCTGTAGAAACATATAGTCCAACCGAAAATGGATCCTGCCTTTCATAAAACTCATATCGCAGAGATGAATCATTCACAAAGGAATCACCATCAATTATCCAATATAGTTGATTACCACCTAGTGAAGTGTGCACAAAATCAACCATTGGCTCAATATTAGTCGGATACGGAGGGAAATAATCAAATTGAGCTTTTGGGCTTTCCTGTATTAGAACTGCACAATCATAATTAACCTGTGTAGAGCAACCAAAGTCAGTCGTCACAAATAAGTCAAAATCATAACATCCCGTTTTTGAGAATTGGTATAATAAAGAGTCGTACTCATAATCATTAAACACATCAAAAGTATCTATGACCCATTGGTAGGTAAAGTCGTCATCATACTCATCTATTTTCATCAAAACATCAGCTTGCTTACAAGCTATTGATGGTAAAAATTCAATTTCCGGATTCACAGTATCCCCGACATAAACCGTAACTGTATCATATCCTACTGTGGATAAGCACAAGTCCTCGATTTTCACAATGTATTTAGTAGTTTTCGTAGGTCTAACGAATTGTACATTATCATTACTCTGGTTATATTGCCAAGTAAATATATATTCTTCAGGACCTTTAAAACCGCCCTTTCCAGAGGCAATCATATAAATTGATTTACCGGAACAAATAGAATCATCTTCAATTCGGATTGAAGGCCGGATATCGTCATAACCTCCTACTTGAACTTTAACGCTATCTATTGAATAAGGAGTACCGCAAAAATCCGTTATTGTTACCGTATAAAATCTACTCTTATCTGGACTGACAGTAATAGTAGGGCCAAAATTCCCCGAACTCCATGCAAATGAATAAAGACTATCCCCGCCTACTCCAATTGCAGTAATGTCAATAGTGTCGTATGGACAAATGGTATCAACATGACTAAAATCAATATCCAATCTGGGGCGAACATTCACTGTAACTAATGAGGTGTCACCAAAGCATCCATTACCATCGTATGATTCAACAAAATATTGAGTAGTTACAACTGGCGTAACCGCATCTGCAGATGCAATTGAAGCAATTGGCCCAGCAAGAGAGTCAACATGCCAGATATAAGAAAAAGGCGGTGTCCCCCCCGCTGATGCTGCAACAATAGCCGCTACACTATTAATACAAATTGTCGTGTCTCCGTAACCTACTGTTACAATAGAATCAGGTACATCAATATCAACTGAGTCAATAGCCTGACACCCCTGATTATCTGTAATTGTAACAAAATTCCATCCTGCGCAGAGAGCGGATGCTTGCTGAACAGTTTCACCACCGGTCCAATTCCAATTATATGGAGTTGTACCTCCATTGGGTATTCCATTCGCTTCAGCATCACAATTACTACTCAACGGACACTTAGTCTTTGTTGGATTAATAATTGTTGCCGTTAGCAAGGTTGGTTCGGTAATAAAAAATGTATCCAATTTATAACACAAGTAGTTTGGAGATGTCATTTGAACATCTTGAACAGTTACGATATAAGTTCCATCACACAAACTTGCAATATCCTGTGTGGTTGACCCATTGTCCCAATCGTATGAATATGTTCCTGTACCGCCTGAAACAGTCAACTCCACTTCTCCGTCACAATCATCCTTGCACTGTGCATTGGTCACAAGACCAGCAATATTGAAATTTGGAGGCTTAATTCTTACACGCACTGAGTCCGTCATAGTATCACATTGATAAATTCTTCTAACTGTATACAAGGTCGTATCTAATGGAAATGCCTGAACCTGTGCCGTATTCGTTGCACTTAGGGCAAGACTTGGAGTCCATAAATATGACACCCCCGCTTCACCTGCATCTAAATCTGCCGTGTCACCTTTACAAATATCCGAGTTTGTTGGCATCAGGTTAATTACACTATCTATTGGAGTGCCGACACAGAAAGTCTGTAGATTAACATCCCCACTTGTAGTGCCGATAAAACCCCAATTCACCAAGGGATCTCCTTCGAAAATATCATTGATAATATCTCCTGTGTAAGTTAGTCGCAAGCTGCAATCAACATATACCTTGAGGGTTTCAGTACTCGGATCCCACTTAATATCAAAGGTATGCGCGTTGCCATCTTCAATATTTGCGTTTCCTGGTCTCGCCTGTATCGGACCGGCTAGGTTATTCGCACTTGTATGATCATTATCACCATTACTAACAATAGCAATGTGATCTGCAGCAATATCCCCATTGCCTAACGCAGTGTTTTGTTTAGTGTCAATCTCGATGCCCAGAGAGGCTGTGTCCATTGAATTTGCGTCAAAACCAAGTGAGGCGCCTTCGTTTCCAATCAATAAGCCATCAAGTGTATCTCTCAAGACAAACATAATTCCATCGCCACCACCATTATTCGACCCTAGGTTTACTCTAAACTTAAAGTCAAACGGATCGTTCAAATTGATTTGATTTAGGTTCCAGGCAAATCCTTTTTTATTAACCGAGGCCTGAGTTAGTCTATAACATCCACCACCCTGATTCAGTCCGTTGTTACCAACAGAAAACTGAGCAAATGATAACATAGGCAGGCATATTAGCACTATGACTAGAGTCAATAAAGACTTAAATGAATTCAATCTTGATTTTTTATTCCTCAAAGTAGACGCTTTTGTCATCGATAAAGTAAGCTAGCGAAGTTATGGAAACAACGCTTTCATCTTGCATAATAGACGTATCCAATACACAAGGTTGGCACCGATAAGGATTTTTTTCTCGATTTTGCAGTCAATATGCGCATTGACAAATACTTATGGTACGTTAGATTATCAAAAACTCGGTCTATTGCTAGTAAAAACTGCACAGCTGAGAAGGTACAGTTGAATGGAATGATCGTAAAACCGAGCAAAGAAATTGGTCAGGGTGATAAGTTTAGCCTACGCGACAATCCAACATGGAGAACGTTTAAAGTAATAGACCTTCCTAAAAACAGAGTTGGAGCCAAACTCGTAAAAGACTTTTTAACCGAAACAACCACTTTAGAAGATTTAGAGAAAATCAATTTAGTCCAAGAAATGAATAGACAAAATAGGTTTCAAGGAATAGTTGGTAGACCTACCAAAAGAGACCGTAGAGATTTGGATCGATTTACATCTGAAGACTAGTTTGGTTAATAATCAATGCTCAACCACCCAACTAGAGTATTTTCAAGACCTTCGTCTCCTCTATGAAAAAGATTGTTTTCACCGTTACCAATGATCTAAGCTTTGACCAGCGAATGGAACGAATCTGCAGCACCTTAGCTGACAACGGCTACGCTGTTACTCTTTTTGGTCGTGCATGTGAAAATTCAAAACCGCTTAATTTTCGAAACTTTAGACAAAAACGTATCCCTTGCTATTTTCAAAAGGGAAAGTTGTTATACATAGAGTACAACGTAAAATTATTGTGGAAACTTCTCTTTGTTCGAACCGATATCATTTGCTCCATCGATCTCGATAGCATTCTACCCGGCTATATTGCATCAACTATTCGAGGGAAAACACTAGTATATGATGCTCATGAGTATTTCACTGAAATGGAAGAGATTGTCAGTCGACCCGCAATTAAAGCAATTTGGTTGACCCTAGAAAAATTCGTCATGAAGCGAATTGCACATGCCTATACAATCAGCGAGGGTTATGCCAAATTGTTCATGACCAATTATGGGAAGTCATTCGAGGTAATTCGGAATGCACCAAGATTAGAATCATCAGCTGAGCAATATGTGAATGAACAGAAAATAGTACAATACCAAGGCATACTGAATATTGGTCGTGGTATAGAAGAGGCTATAAAAGCTGTATCAAGTTTGGATGGATTTACTCTTCGCATTTTTGGAGATGGTCCACATGCCAACTATCTCAAGCAAATGGCAACCGATTATCAGGCTGAAGATAAAATTCAATTTATGGGCATGATAGAACCCGAAATACTTAGAGAAAAAACCAAGGAAGCATGGATCGGATTAACCTTATTTTCTAACACTGGATTGCATCATCAACAATCGCTTGCCAATCGATTCTTTGATTATTTTCATGCTGACATCCCTCAAATTGCAATGGGTTATTCTGAATATGTTTCTTTCAACAAACAACATGAAGTTGCCTTGTTAATACCCGAATTGACCGCAATGGCATTACGTGTAGCTCTGCTTCAATTAGAGCAAGATCAAGATTTGTATAAACGTATTCAAGGAAACTGTCATTCTGCTGCCTCTGAAAATAATTGGCAAGCTGAAT
>CALKOP010000006.1 GCA_938091155.1 uncultured Flavobacteriales bacterium
TGCAACGGGCTGCGATGCTTTGGCTCATTTGTAGTATTTCGCGGGCTGAAATGTTAGGGCGAGTAAGCAGTGATTCAGCCTTGACAGATTGAGCAATCGGTTTTGACTCTTGTGCTTCGAGAATTTCATTAGCCTCATTCGGGGTTACACTTGTCTTGGTTAACAGTTTCGTGAAGGCATCCTTCTGATTGACTTTTCTTGAAAGATTTTTCATACGATGATTGCTGGCAAGTCCAATTTTATGAGACATGGGAGTTAGGCGTTCGTCCGCTGTCATATGTCTTAGATTGATACGATATTCGGCCCTGGAAGTAAACATTCGATAGGGTTCGTCAGTTCCTTTGGTGATAAGATCATCAATAAGGACTCCAAGGTATGCGTCTTTTCTAGTTAAGATAAGCGGCTCTTTATTATGGCATTTTTGATGTGCATTGATGCCTGCAATCAATCCTTGTGATGCTGCCTCTTCGTAGCCGGTCGTTCCATTTATTTGACCGGCAAAGTAGAGGCCCTCCACTAATTTTGTTTCTAGAGATAAAGTGAGTTGGGTAGGAGGAAAATAGTCATATTCTATTGCGTAGCCAGGGCGAAACATTTTGGCCTTCTCAAACCCAGGAATATGGCGCATCGCTTCTTTTTGTATTTCTAGCGGAAGTGATGTGGAGAAGCCGTTGATATAAACTTCTTTTGTATTCCAACCTTCAGGTTCAACAAAAATTTGATGTCGGTCTTTATCTGCGAAACGATGTATTTTATCTTCGACTGAGGGACAATAACGTGGGCCAATCCCCTTTATTTGGCCATTGTAAAGAGGAGAATGTGAGATGCTGTTCCCTATGACGTCATGCACTTTTGGATTAGTATATGTGATGTGACAGGAGATTTGATTTCTTAAAACATTACTTGATAAGAAACTAAACATTTGTGGATCTGGATCACCTAATTGAGGTTCCATTTTGGTATAATCAAGGCTCGCACCATCTAGACGTGGTGGTGTGCCTGTTTTCATTCTGCCACTTTCAAAGCCCATAGATTCAAGTTGCGCAGTTATCCCGGTCGATGCCTTTTCTCCCATCCTTCCGCCTCCAAGAATCTTGTCACCAACATGAATTAAACCATTCATGAAAGTCCCAGAGGTGAGAATGACACACGTAGATTTAAATGTGAGCCCAAGAGATGTATGTACGCCGGTTATTTTGTTTGTGTTAGTCGTTAATGATATTACTGTGTCTTGCCAGAAGTCGAGGTTTGGTGTGTTTTCGAGGACTTCACGCCACTTTGTTGTGAAAATTTGGCGATCGTTCTGAGTACGTGGACTCCACATTGCTGGTCCTTTTGATCGGTTAAGCATTCGAAATTGAATGGCACTGTAGTCACTGACAATTCCAGAATAGCCTCCTAACGCGTCAATTTCTCGAACAATTTGTCCTTTCGCAACGCCCCCCATGGCGGGGTTACAGGACATTTGTGCGAACTTGGTCATGTCCATTGTTATGATCAATGTTCGTGATCCTAGGTTAGCTGCTGCTGCTGCTGCTTC
This sequence comes from uncultured Flavobacteriales bacterium, assembly GCA_938091155.1. Lineage (GTDB taxonomy): Bacteria > Bacteroidota > Bacteroidia > Flavobacteriales_G > Salibacteraceae > SHAN690. The sequence continues at coordinate 1,541 of CALKOP010000006.1, forward strand.
ACATCCGGCATGGCCTCCGCCTACAACTATTACATCATATTTTTCAATCATGTTTCACATGAAACTTTTAGGTAGTAATCTTCGAGATTACGCATTTGTTTTTGCTGTTCAGGATTTTTGTCTTTATACCCTGACATATGTAAAACACCGTGTATAATGAGTCGATAAAGTTCTTTACTTAGGGTGTCATTGTATTCTTGTGCATTCGCTCTGGCGACATCTATGTTTATGTATAGATCAGTATTAATGTATTCAGTGTCACTTAGATCAAATGTGAGGATGTCGGTTGCAAAATCATGATTCAAGTGCTTGATATTGAGCTGTGTATGCTCATTGTTTTCCATGAATACAATATTTATATACCCAAAGGTGATTTGTTCCCTTAACGAAATCGCAAGTATTGTGCTTTTCACCACCTCAAAATCAAGAATATATTGTTGTTGTGAGGGATTGTGGATGGAAATGTCTATGTCAGGCATAAGCCCACAAAGTTATGCGACTTCTATATCTTTTGATGTTATTTGAAAAGTCATTACCAAAGTAGCTCCTTCTCTTTCAAATTTGAGTTCGTCCGAGAGGTTCTTGATGATAAACAGACCTCTCCCACTTACTTTTTCAATGTTTTCCTCACTGCTAGGATCAGGTAGTTGTTTATAGTTAAACCCGTTTCCTTCATCACTAACCATAATGTTTACGTGAGAATCATCTATAGATATGTCCAAGAAAATTCGTTTCGAATGGTCTTCAGCGGTACCATGATATTAAGCATTTAGGAACGCTTCAGTCACGGCTACAAGCACGTTACCATAGACTGACTCGGGTAGGTGATCGCCCTCATGTAACTCATCAATCAGGCCTTCGACGTGGTTTCATTGGTCAATAGTGGACTCAAGAGATAGTGTTTTTTTGAATTGGGGTGTTAGTCGTAGGTGAATTGGCTAAAGTAGCGATTTACTCTTTTTCTATAATAAGGTTTCAAATTTGGAGGAAGAGTTTTATAGAGTTCGAGTTCTTCGAGCTTTTTTTGTTGATACTCTTTCCATATGTGAGACGGAGCTTCATAAGTATTATAAGATGATTTTGACTCACGTTTCTCTTCCATTTCTCTCTCGCGTTCTGCTTTTTCTGATTCTAATAGCTTATTAAGAATATCCTGCTGTCTATCCAAAGTTCTTTGGGTGATGTCTTGATATAATAAATCCTCTTCTGTCTGCTCCATTAGCTTTTCAAGTTGCTTTATCGATGATCCAGGGCTTCCTCCCGCGCTCTCAATTTGATTGCTTAATTCTCGAAGTTGCTCTCGAATAGCTTCTTGCTGTGCGGCCATTCGGGCTAACTCTTTGCTCATTTTGCCTCCGCTGGAACCTGGCATTTGACCAGGTTTTTTGCCGTTTGGAGATTTCCCCTTCTCCATCGCTTCCTTCATTTTTTTGATTTGATCGCTCAATCCTTTTTGCATTTGCTTCATATCTGAAACTGATGGTTTTCCGCTTTTTCCGTTACCAGGTTTTTTACATTGACCAGTGCCTTTCATTTTTGAGTTTTGCGCCTTCTGGGCTTGGTCAATCATGGCATCAAAGAGAACGGCTAAATTATTTAATGATGTCATTGATAATTGCTGGTTAATCAGGCTCATTTCGCGATAGCGTTTTTCCTGATTTGGCTGTTGATTGGTCATATTATCTAGAGCTTTATGCATGCTCTGTTTCACAATAGAGAGTTCGTCATTAATATTTCGTCCAATTTCAGGAACACGCTTACTTAATGCAAGCAATGAGTCTTCAACCACTTTTGTGTCGTCAATGATGTCTTTTTGATTTTTAGCGAGGTCTACAAATTTTGGATCACTCGAACTCGTGGTCTTTAATTCTTGTATTACTGATTCTTGTTTGTGCGAAAGATCAATCAAGTTTTCTAAAAGTTGTCGCATATCATCTAGATCTTCTGTAGCTTCATCCTGACTCTCTTGTTCCTGAAAAGAGTCGAGTTTTTCCTTCATGTCATCCAATGATTCTTGCGCATCGTCCTGACTTTCTGAGGACTTCTTTCGGTTGTTCTTTTGCATTTCCTCCTTGGACTCACTCATTTTTTCTTTGGCGGCCTGTTGATCGCTTTCAGTATCGGGCAATTTCTTTTTGTCTTCAAGATTATTATTCAGTTCTTCCAACTTTTTCATTTCATTGGAAAGCTCCTTCATTTCTTCAGACAGCTTTTTTTGCTCATCATTCAATTTGTCTAAATCCTGAGATTTGTCTAGCGTTTTGTTCTTTAAGTCTTCTTGTTTCTTAGCCAGTTCTTCCGTTTTCTGAATATTTTCTTCTAATTTCTGGTCAAACTCAAGCTCCTTGAATAACTCCAACGTTCTATCCAGTTCTTTTTCCAGCTGTTCATTGTCCAGCTTCATTTCATCTAGCTGATCCAAAGTCTTGTCCTTGTTTAACTTCTCGAGGATTTTATTGTACTCTTCATACTTCTCTTTAAATTCTTCATCAAAGAGGTCGTCAAACATTTTTTGAATAGTTTCTTGCTTATCCAATAATTCAGGCGAGTACTCCTGAAACCGATTATTAAATTCATTTTGTTTTCGTTGATCGAAAGCCTTTTTCATCAATTTTTCCATCACCTGCTTTTGTTTTTCAAGCATTGATTTCAGCTTTTCTTTATCGCGCCAATCCGTGTTTTTCTTTTGAAGCAGTTCCTTCTTAAAGTCTTCAAGCTCTTGATTGAGTTTATCTAACTCACTCAATTGTTTGTTCATTGCGTCTTTTGATTCTTTGGCCTGGTCACTGTTTTGATCTTTAATTTCTTGTTCGCTGGGAAGTTCAAATTTCCAAACGCGGGATTTGCTCGATTTTGGCCCATTAAAACCATCATTATCCCATATTTCAAAGTAATATTCAATTGTCTCTTCGGGCAGAAGGGCAAGACTATCAAGGTTAAATAAGTATCGAAATGATTGTTCATTATTCTTTTTTGCGATTTCTATTCGATCGTTAATGAGGTTCGTCCTTGTATCGCTTGAGATTTTATCAACGCTATAATAGAGCTGCTTAAATCCATAGTCGTCAGCAATGCTCCCTGAAAAGTATTTCATATTAAGATTCGCGGAATCGATCGACTCAATGGCGCGAATTGATGGATACTCATCTGGTGTGGCTTTTACTGATATAATTGTTGAGTCTATTTGACCATTATTATTTAGTGATATAATTAAAAGTCTTTTACTCTCGTTTATCGCTTTTGAAAAGTTTGCTGATTGACCTGAATTGTTTAGTTCTGATTGCTCATCGTTATCCACGACAATCAGTTTATCAGTGTTTTTCATCTCGACCAACCAATCTATTTTAGTCCCTAGAGGTACTTGTAATTGGACTCGATTTATAAGTGACTCATCCTTAAGATCGGTATACTCAGGAAATGTAATTCGAGCTGTATTTCTTAATATTCTAGGTACAGGCAAAACATTAATTACATAATCCTCAGACTCTATGCCAGCTGCAATTAGTTTAAACGATACAGAGCTATTAAGTCGTTCGAATTCATATTCAAAGTGTCCATTGGACACCTTTCGCATCCTTACCTTTCCATTTTGCTTGTCAATAAAAGCTTGGCTGGGTATTTCAGAGCCTACGGCATGAACTTCGACCATAAAACTATTTCCCTCAGCTACTTCTAAATTGTCGTTTATCAGGAGAAAAGAGAATGGTGCAGGCGGAGTGAAGGGGGTGTTATAGTTTACCACTCGCGAGGCGCTGTCCAAAAGCATGTCTGGAAAGACCAAACTGAGTGCTACAAATACAATTGTGGGTAAAGCGAAATACCGCATTAACCTCCAGGAGCTTTGAAAGCTAATGGAATCAGCAAATGATGTTTGATTTAGAGAAGCGGCACGTTGTAGTAAGCTCGCCTCTGCAAGTAAGTTTGGCTGAGCGTCAAATTGATCTCTAAGCGATAGCGTATTCTGTAACCGGTCATCAACTGAATGTATCAATCTACCAATCGCGTTCGCAGCGTCTTGTTCGTTTATCGGTTTCAAAACCTTGAACAATCTAAGTAGAGGCAGCATCACTTGAATAAAAACAACGGAAAGGGCAAACGCAATAAATGTGAAGAACAAAACTGTTCTAAACCTGACGCCAAAATTGAAAAAATACTCAAGAATGGAAACTAATATCCAAGCACTTAGTAGCGTGCTAGCCGTTACTATGGACCCACGAATAAGCTTATTCACATAGCTTTTTGTGATGTAATTATTTAAATTTTGCTCTAAAAGTTCAGTTTGGCTCATTCTGATTTCAAATATACCAACCCTTAAGGCGCTTAGATGTTAATCGCGGTTAAAGATTAGACAAATAGAAACGTGTTAAGACCCCAATAAGGTATCTATCTTAGCCGCCCTTAAAAAAACAAGTATTCGTGAGTAATATTAGAGTTCGATTTGCCCCAAGCCCAACAGGCCCGCTTCACATGGGAGGTGTTAGAACAGCACTTTTCAACTATTTATTTG
>CALKOP010000007.1 GCA_938091155.1 uncultured Flavobacteriales bacterium
AATGTCTTCTGTTTGGTAATAGGCGGTAATCCCATAACCATAAAATAGTGGTCTTTCGGGTACAACCATTCTTGGTGGGGGGTTGTCGCCATCAAATCCCCGAATAATAATTTCATTAATGGGAGAAGTCAATGACTCTAATTTCGTCTTTTCCACCAATTGATCTAAGTCCTCTTGTCCAGTAATAGAACCAAACAACCCAATAAATAGTATAAATAACACCCCTCTTCGCACGCTTATTTATTTTGGAGCGAAGTTAAGCCTTCAATGTATGTCAAAGGTTCTTGTCTGTTACTTGACCTGTGCCTGTTATATTGATTTGTGACGGCTGGCCGCGATAGTTAACGATGCCATCATCATAGAAATAAACATTAAGCACACCGTTGGTGTAGATGTCACAAACTGTTGATCCAAAGAGATGAATATTCAGCGTGTCACTTATAAGATCAAAAGCTCTAAGGTCACCTGAGGAAGTACTCAGGAAATCTAGCTTTTTACAATACCCTGATAATCGAATGTCGCCTGAATATTTTACCGATGATATGATGTGATTGGCGTTTACAACGAAATCGATGTCACCTAGGCCATTATTGTCAAATTGCAGTAAATCTTCGTTGAGAAGTGCCGCACTAGCAATTTTTCCTGCGGAGTTTAGCTCTATGTTTTTCAATGAAGGCAATTCACATTCAAGCAGAATAGGATCATTTTCTTCAATACATCCATTAAGGGTAAGTAGTAATTCCGAATCAATATTATCAGCCCTAATTAATCCTTGAATTTGATTTTGCGCAATTGATTTTAAAGTTGGATTGCGATTCGAGTCAACTTTGATAGTAAGATCTGCAACAAAGTTGAGTGTTACTTTATCTGAATGAGATATTGGGATATCCTTTGAATCTCTCGGTCCTTCTGCTTTTTCACAACGTTCGCCACAGCTTGCCGTTACAAATATCAGGATTGTCAGAAATATGAATAGAAGTTTCATTCTGTGCAAATATCGAAGTTGAGCATGGAGTAAATCCTTTTATCTAACATTAACTTTGCAAAAAAAAAAAAGCATTGAATGCTAAGACTTAAACTTCCAACTGATCCTAGATGGGTTGATATCGCAGAAAAAAACATCAGCGAGATACTCACGGACCATGCCTATTGCGAGCAGAAAGCAGCAAGTTCTGCCATATCCTTCATAGTTCAATACCCTGAATATCCGGAACTGGTAGACGCAATGGCTGCACTAGCAAAAGAAGAAATGGAACATTTTGAAATGGTTCACGACCAAATTAAAAAACGTGGTTATGAGCTGGGTCGTGAGCGAAAGGATAGTTATGTTGCTGAACTACGAAAGTTTTTCAAAGGTGGCGATCGTATTAGACAATTGGTTGACAGTCTTTTGCTAGCAGCCATGATTGAAGCTCGAAGTTGTGAACGTTTTCGGGTGCTTTCGGAAGGATTAGATGAACCTGAACTTAAAGAGTTCTATGCTGATCTTATGAAAAGCGAAGCAATGCATTATACTATGTTTTTAAAGTTTGCTAGAACAATTGGTGGTAGTATTTTGAACGTAGATAAAAAGTGGAATGATTTCCTTGATTATGAAGCTATAGTCATTCAAGAATTTGGAGCTAAGAAAGAGATTCATGGATAGTTTAAATAGAAAGCAGTCTATTTACTCTCGCTTTCAAATTAATAAGTGTCTTCAGCTCTACAAAATCAGCAAGTTCCAGTGAAATTTGTTTACCCGGCCAAAGGAGATCAACCGATTTATTCAAGGGAGAATAAGATGCCGTGTATAAAGTTCCAAAAGCTTTGGAATATTGGTTATTGAATAGTGGAGGTGGTAAAAACTTTTGTTTTATACTCTGTGTGCTCTCAGATGAATTGAGGATGCAACTTTCTAAAAGAGATATCCTTTCCATCGTTTTGGTCACTATAGCATAATCTGACCATGTTATTTCACCTTGATGATTTGTTCCAACTTGATAATCTGTTATGAGGTTTTCACCGTCAGGAACCATATGGTGGCGTAATTGAGTTCAGCATCAAGCAATGTGATGTTATAACTCATATGAACAGGAATTCTCTTCAAAAGCTCGAGAGCTTCAGAAATGGAAGAACATAACTCTAGGCAATACCTAAGCACAATTTGGAATGCCGAAGCCATCTCCTGTTATACGTCTGCCACCAAATGTCAATGAAGCACAAAGACCATCTTCATTTACACCATCAAGTCACCCCCAATTATAATCACTCATACCCATAATAGGTTTGAGCCAATTAGTTTTCATAAAAATCCCTTCAAAATATTGAGGGCTGTAATCGCAGTTTCTAATAAGACTTGGGTTATCCTGGACCCAGGCAATTTGGCTACATCCACTCATGTATGGTGGTGGATTGTACATGCTTAAATATCGAGATGTCAAATCACCACCTCCAACTTCTTCACATAGTTGCTTGTACACAGGCAACAATTCTGACATTTGTTTATCGAAAGTTGATAAAGATGATAGGTAACCTGCTCTTACGAACAAACCTTCTTTTAGGAACCACCGCTCATAAGCAGACCAAGTTTTCTTGAAAAACAGAGCCCATGATTCTGGGTGGTTTTCTAGATCGATTGATTTTATTGGTTGAACTAACATATTATGGTGTGCAAATGAACGCGCAACATTGTTTTTGAATTGAGAGGGTAAAGTGATTCATACGGCTATTTTTGCTTTTTTAAGAGTAAAGACATGTCTAAGCAAAAAATAATCGATCAATTTGAAAGTTTTATAACTCAGGAAAATTTCACGCCAGATCGTGATAAATTTAATGAGTGGACAACTGCTTTCGATAATTTGAAAGAAGAAACTAAGAAAGAACAACAAGCGGCCATTGTAACTGAAGAGGGAACTGAACCAGCTCCTTTCGAATACATGCCGACCGCTGAAGATATTAGGTTTGATGAGCTTATTGGTGTTTATATGGATCAGCGAAAAGTCTATGATAGGACGAAATCTGCTGAACTCGAGAATAACTACAAAGAAAAACAGGCTCTAATTGAGGAACTTAACACCTTAATTAAAGATGAAGAAAACATAAGTAAAGCTTATTCCCGTTTCAATGCAATTAAGCAGAAATGGAATGAAATAGGACCTGCTCGACCCGACAAAAGGAGAGAGCTGCAATCTGATTATTCTAGATTGATTGAGATGTTTTATTACAACATCAAAATTTATAGAGAGCTTCAACAGCATGATTTGAAAAAGAATCAAGAATTGAAATTGGAGGTTATAGAAAAGATCAATAAGCTTAAGGGAGAAGAAGCCATAACTCAAGTAGATTTTTTAGTTCACCAATATTTGGATGAGTGGGACGAAATTGGCCCAACTTTCAAGGAAGAATGGGATAAGATTCGTGAACAATTCAAATTGTCTATTAATGAGGTTTTTGATCGAATACGCGAGCATAGAAAAAACGTAAAGGATGGTCATGATGCCAATCTTGCTTTAAAACAAGCAATTGTGGACAAGGCTCAGGAGACATCAACCATAGACTTTTCTGAAATGAAGGCCGTTCAAATGGCGACTAAGGAGCTTATCTCACTTCAAAAAGAATGGAAGAAAGTTGGTTATGCTGGACGAAAGGGAAATGATAAAATTTGGAAGGATTTCCGGACGGTATGTGATGCGTTTTTTGATAAACGCGGAGATTACTTGGCCACTGCTAACAAGAAATTTGTTGAATTAAAAGAAAGGAAGAAAACGCTGATTGAAAAAGCGAAAGAAATTCATAGTGGCGGTGATAGCGAGAAAGTTGCGAATCAATTAAAGGCTTTGCAACGTGAGTGGAAGGATTTAGGTAAGCTTTTACCTCAGGATGAGTATAAGCTATTCAAAGAATTCAGGAAATACTGCGATGCTTTCTTCAATAGAAAAAAGGAGGAGGCGAAGGCATTTGAAAAAGAACTCAAGGAAAACCTTGATGCCAAAGAGGTAATGTTGATTGAATTTTCAAAAAGCTTTGAAAAGGATTTAAAGGAAAAAGGTGACATTTTAATTGCAGAATGGAAAAAAGAATGGGCTCAGGTTGGCGAAGTCCCATCAAAGTTTAACGCTAAGATAGAATCAAGCTTGACTCAGTTGGTGTCAAAAGCATTTGCAGAATTGGGTATTTCTAAAGCTGATATAATTGAGAAAGAGTTCAATAATAAGGTAGAGATTTTATTAAACTCTGACAATGCTGAACCGGCACTAGATAGGGAGCGTAGGTCATTACGAGTCAATATCTCAGAGGCTGAATCTTCTGTAAGACAGTTGGAGGATAAATTGGATTTTTTCAAATTTTCGAATAATTCGAATCCCCTAAAAAAGGAATTGTTAGATCGAATAGAAGATGCGAAATCTAAGGTTGATGCCTGGAAGAAAAAGAGAAAGCAAATTGACTTAATGCTAAAAGATATTCGCAGAAAAGAGCAAGAATTGGCCGGAAACAATGAATTAGAGGTTAAATCTCAAGAAGGGTAGTTATTGTTTAACACAATTCCAAGGATTGGTATCTGATTGCAGATGTGTAACCAGTGGAGTTATATCGCCTTTTCGACCACAAATTTCTCGTTCCACTTCACCAAATTCCGTTTGTCCTGTGCATGTATAACACTGCCGACAAGAGGTAGAACTTAACATGGTTATTATACCAAGTGCCATAAATACTGCTGCGATAATATAGTTTGACTTTTTGGGCATGTTTTTACCTTGGGTTTGTGGCTATTCTTTCCTGATTCAGACCGCCTATTGTACGCTCCTTTTTTGAATTTAGTATACCAGTTTCCTGAAACCAATCGTGCATCAATTGATTGAATAATAAAGGTTGATCATGATTACAAGCATGACCTGCAGATTCAATTTTGTGATGCCTACCTCGTTTCCCAACTTTTCTTTGAATAAAGTCAGAGTGGCGATGTATTACGGGGGAGTCATTTTCACCACTTAACAGCAATACCGGAAATGTACCCGTTTTTAAATCTTGGAGTCTAAAGGAGTAAATGGCGTTGTAAATCTTTTTTAGTTCAGTCCTTGATACCTGAGCAATAGATTTTCTGATTTTATCTCTTGTCGAGACATTACCAAGCCACTTATTACCGAGCATGAACCATGTCAGAAAAAAAGAGATTTTCATGAATTCTTTAGTGCTCAGTCGTCTAAACAATTGCATTGCAATCCACTTCGGAAATACTAATGTTGTAATTATTCTTTCGGTCATGCTCAACCGTAAAGATGCTGTGGCTCCTACGAGCACTATTCCCTCAATTCTGCTCGGGTAGCTTGCAGCCAAATATTGTGCAATCATTGCACCTAAGGATAGACCACAGAAGGTCGCTTTTTGGATGCCGAGTTCATCCATGAGGTGCAGTAAATCTTCGCCAAAGGTGTCAACTCTATACTCAGGTAATTCAGAGCTTGGTGTTTTCCCATGTCCACGTAAATCAACTGATAATACGCGGAAAAATTGTTTGAAATAAGCCTCTTGATAATACCAAATATCTGAGTTAATATATGCTCCATGCACTAATATGAGTACAGGACCCGATCCAGATATTTTATAGTGCAAGTTCAATCAACTTTCATTTACGATCTGCAAAATAATCATTGAATGATTAGGTAAATCAAATGACTAAAGAACACCCATGTTCCAAGCTCGAGAATCAGCAGCATCTCCCGATTTAATATCCATTAATTGTTTGCCAATTTTATTAGATATTTCCCTTGTTGAGATTTCACTTAATTGATATGTCTTGTCCTCAAATGATAGCTTTTCTACCTGAGCAATAGTTGCAGCTGTACCAACCCCAAATATTTCGGTGAGCTTTCCCGTTTGTTGCGCAACAATTATCTCTTCTACACTGATTCTCCTTTCTTCTACTGGATAACCGGCTTCCTTCGCTAGCGTTAAAAAGCTATCCCGCGTCACTCCAGGTAGAATTGTGGACGTAAGTGGAGTAGTTAATAATTTACCATCAATTACTACCATCATATTCATGGTGCCCGCCTCCTCAATATATTTATGTTCCTTAGCATCCGTCCAAATCAATTGGTCAATTCCTTCTTTCTGTGCAAGTTGAGCAGGATACATGGCGCTTCCGTAGTTACCCGCAGCTTTTGCAAATCCAACACCACCTAAGGCAGCCCTTGTATACTTTGTTTCTACTTTAAGGTGCAATGGCTTTGCATAGTACGGACCAACAGGAGAGCTTATAATCATAAATGTGTAAGACTGGGAAGGTTTCACACCTAGAAAAGGATCTGTGGCAAACATGAATGGCCTTATGTAAAGAGAGCATGATGAATCCTTAGGTACCCAATCCCGATCAAGAGTTACGAGCTGACGTATTCCGTCAAGAAAATATTCCTTTGGTATAGCTGGCATGCAAAGACGTTCAGCTGAATTATTCATTCGTTCCCAATTCATTTCTGGACGAAAAACGAGGACTTGTCCAGCATTTGTCTTAAATGCTTTTAATCCTTCAAAAATTGATTGTCCGTAATGTATGGCGGACATTGCAGGACTTACCGGAATATCACCGTAAGGTTTGATGCTAGCACGATTCCACTGTCCATTACTATAGTTTGCAATGAACATATGGTCTGAAAATACCCTCCCGAATGGTAGATTGCCAAAATCTATATTTGAAATAGTGGATTCCGTTTTTCGGATAATTTCAAAATCTTGTGTTTCAATCATATTTCAGAATTATTTCTGCAATGACAATACAACGGTCATAGCTAGCACGAAGATACTTTTTTGAAAGCGTAATTCCTAGGCCCAATCTAGTCTATCGCAGTTTTATGACTATTGTATTTCCTCTATGGAACTAGATGGAATCCAGCCTGAATTACCGTCTGATAGACGGATTCGGGACCATTCATCTTCGGTATCAAGGATCTTTACTTTTAATCCTTCATGAATCACAAATTGAACTGTCGCCTTTAAATCTGGTTCGCTTTTGACGTTTACGCTCGGTGTGAATACAATGGCATATGGTTCTGCATTAATACGCTCGGAAGTCTGAGCCATAGAAAATCCAATAACTACAAATAGGAAACAAGTGAGGCTTGAAAAGAACCCAATTTGTCTCAGTGTTACTAGCTTGTTTGTGAAATATATGGTCAAACCTATGCAGCCAAATACAATGCTCCCTATTACAAACCAGGCCCAAACATTTGTTGACAACTCCACAGCTAAGCCATTCCACCATTTTGAAATAAATAGTTGTTCAATAGGCTCTATGTTATCTGCAATAAATGAATTAGCAACTTCTAAATTATGACGAGAATCAACATGTACAGGATCAATTGACAATGCACGTTCATAATAAAGTATAGCGGCAGGTACGTTTCCTGTTTTGAAAAATGAATTGCCATAGTTATAGAATAATTCAGCGGAGGTATATCCATTATTCACGATCTCAGCATAAGCCAATTTAGCTGAATCATAAGTACCAGCTTTATAGTGTGCATTTCCAGTTTCGAAAAGCTCATAATAATGAGCTTCAGCTATGTCGCCTAAGGCGATGAAGGAACCCATGATCAGCAATATTGAAAGGATATTACGCAGCATCCTCAATCTTTTCTATAATAGAGGAACTGGCTTCTAACATATCATTCTTGGAACGCACCGCACTAGGAGCAAATCGCGCCATTTCACATTCATTGAATGCGCTAGTTAATTCATGAATCGTATCCTGTGGCACTTGCTTTTGCATCAGAGAATCAGCGATTGATTCTTTCGTTAAATCTGAAACGGGGATATTAAGTTTGTCACTTATATAGCCATATAGTGCTCTGTATATTTCTTCGTAGAAGTCTGCATCTTGGCCGTTCAATAACTTATTGGCAGCAGCTAGGTGTTTCTTGGCTACTCTATTGGCCTTTTTACTCTTCATCAATCCAGTGTTGGACTCTTGTTTACGCATTATACCAATTAAAAAGACGCTTAATCCCATAGCTGCAAAGGGTAAGGCCGTCATCGTGTAGAAACCTGGAGAAGCGTAGAAACCTTCTTCGTTTTCTTGTTTGAATTGATTGGTTCTGTTAGCAATGTATCGAATATCATTTCCTAATATTTGAATATCTTCCTTTTTAGGAGCAACATAGGCCATTTCATTTGACTCTTCACCATTTCCAGATTTAAGTACGTTTAAAACAATTGGATCAGTTTCTAGTGTCTTATATGTGCCTGATTTTGGCTCGAAATAGCTCATGGCTATTGATGGTAATTCAAATTCGCCTACATATCTTGGTATGACAACATATGCGAATGTTTTTTTACCTGAGGTTCCGTAGTTGGTAACCGAGACATTCTTGTTGACTTTTGGCTCATATGTTTCGAAGTCTTTCGGAAATGACATATTCGGTTCAGCCATTAGATCAATATTACCGCGGCCTTCAATATTTATTGTTAGGTTGACAGCTTCATTTACCTTTATTTCTGACAAGTCTGTGGTGGCATTTAGTTTGAATTCACCAACAGCTCCCGCGAAATTGGCCGGTTGGTTGGCGGTCGGCAAAGGTTTTACCTTTATGGTTTGAACGTTGCTTTGAAGTTCATATTTCACATCCTTAAATGATCCCCAAGGATTCCAATTTGTTCTTCGTTTGTTATTATTTTCAAGCCTTACAACCATTTCCATTTCTAGAGGTGACACCTCAATATCTCCAGCCTTTTGAGCGGTTAGTACTACTTTTTTCATGGTGGCAACACGGTACTGTTTGCCATTTAGGGTCTCTGTAGTAACTTCGGCATTAGGGTCTAGCTCAATCTCCTGTGCGTAGAAACCGTTATAAACAGGACGATTATTAGCGTAGTTCACTATTTGAGCGTTTACATATAGTTTATAGGTTGCAATAATCTGTTCGCCCAAATAAGCTTCTCTTTTAGAAACGTATTGTTTCATAAAAATATTCGCACTTAAATCCGGTGATTCGCTGCCCGATTTTTTAGTGGAACTATTGTTTTGGTTAATGCTCTTGTTGCCTTGTTTAGCTTTGGTAATGGTTATGTCAATCTTGTTTGATTGTAACACGGTTCCATTTGTTTTAATGCCGGCTGAGGGAATAGTTTGTTGTCCCTCCTCCATCGCCAATAAAACAAATGAGAAAGACTTACTGCTACTAAAGTTGCCATTGACCCACTGCATGTTAGACGAGGTGTTGGGGCCACTTAAAAGTGTGAATCCATCAAAGGTGGGTTGAATGAATTTTTTACCATCGCTCCCTTCAAGCGTATAGGTGATTTTAACTCGTTCACCTACACTCACTTCGCTATGACTAGCCTTGGCCTGAAAAGTTTGACTCCAGCCAACAGCAGACATTAAGAGTAGTGATATGATTACAGCAAATTTCACCAGTCTTTTTCAATTTTTCGTGGTTCGCCTTTCTGTTGTTTTTTCAGTTGCATTTGAATCTTCTGATCCTCGTTTTTCGCGGCTTCTAATAATTGCTCTGCTTCTCTTGGTGTTAATTGAATCGGCTTAGGTTGGGGTTTTGACTCTTCTTCACCATTTTCATCTTGATCTCCATCTTTTGGCTCGTTTTCTTTCGAGTCATTCTTGTCTTTTTCCTCGTCAGAATCCTTTTTATCTCCGCCTTTATCATCAGACTCCTCATCTTCCCCGTCCTTTTTTTCTTGCTCCTGGTCCTTTTTATCCTCGTTTTCCTCTTGCTCTTCCTGATCTTCGTTTTGCTCTTGATCTTCTTGCTGTTTTTCCTCCTTTTGCATCATTTTTTTGGCAAACGCCAAGTTATAGCGAGTATCCTCTGCATTGGGATTAAGTCTTAATGAATTTTTATACGCTTTTATGCTCTCTTCGAATTTACCTGACTGCATGTAAGTATTTCCTAAATTATGCATCGCTTCGGCTTTCTCTAAATCGCTTTTACTTGCAGCAATTGCCTGCTCGTAAATGGAAACCGCTTCCTCAAAATTATCTTGTTTGTAGTTAGCATTACCGAGATTGTAAGTTCCTTTATATGAGCTAGGATTGTTGGTTAAGGCTTTTTCATAATGAACTTTTGCTTCATCAAACTCACCATCAGCATAATTCGAATTACCGCGATACAGCTCTAGATTCTCCTGAGCATGAATAGTCATACCGCTCAGGAAAAGTATTATGATGAGAATAGTATGTTTAAGTATCTTTATCACGGTTGCGAAGCAAATAGTTTTTCCCACCAAAGTGACTTTGAATTGGGAACAATTAACTCGATTATTAGAAGTATTAACGCTGGCAGAAGGAAAAACTGAAATCTATCCTCATAGTCTGTGTAAATTTTGGATCCAAAATCGACCTTTTCCATTTTTTCTACTGCATCAAATATGTAAGACATACCGCTTTGCGCATTAGAAGCTCGAACGAACATTCCTCCTGTTGATCGCGATAATGAACTGAGCATGTTTTCATCCAACTTTGACACTACTGTATTTCCTTCTCTATTTGTTCTGAATCCAACTCTGCTTCCACGAGAATAAACTGGTATAGGTGCGCCATCAACTGAACCCATTCCTATAGTGTGCACTACAACTCCTTGTTCTTTTGCAGCTTGAAGTGCCGCTTCGCTAGTTTCT
The DNA here is from genome assembly GCA_938091155.1 of uncultured Flavobacteriales bacterium. Classification (GTDB taxonomy): domain Bacteria; phylum Bacteroidota; class Bacteroidia; order Flavobacteriales_G; family Salibacteraceae; genus SHAN690. The sequence goes on from CALKOP010000007.1 coordinate 10,603, forward strand.
TCGTGGTTTTCCCCATCACTAATTAAAATTATTGTTTTCGAAGTTGGACTTTCTGGGTCAAATGATTTTAGGCAAAGATCTATAGCGTTTCCAATGTCAGTGCCCTGGGTGGTGATAAGATCGGTTTCAATGCTGTTTAGAAAGAGTTTTGCAGCAGAATAGTCCGTTGTTATGGGTAGCTGGACAAATGATTCACCTGCAAAGACCACAATGCCTATTCTATCGGATTTCAGGTAGGTAAACAACTCTTGGATGCTGCGTTTTGATCGACCCAATCGGCTAGGGTAGAGGTCTTCAGCCAACATGCTATTGGAAATATCTAGTGCAACCATAATGTCTACACCTTGTCTCCTCACCTCCTCCATTTTAGATCCAGATTGCGGGTTGACGATACCAATAACCAATGAAAGAAATGCAAGTGAATAAAGGCTGAGTTTTACCCAAACTTTCACACCGCTCCAATTAGGTGCGATTTGAACTCTAAGCTCAGGGTTAATTTGTGCACTAA
>CALKOP010000008.1 GCA_938091155.1 uncultured Flavobacteriales bacterium
TTGATAAAAAAAGGAGACACGTTACATGTAACAGCAGATGGTTCTGGTCTATTCATACAAGAAACGGGACAGTTGAAATATGGACTCTTCCAGTTTGGTGACGATCGATTTGTGATGACCATGCAAGAGTTTGATGTGCGATTTGATCAAGATACTCTACACTTCGAGGGATTGGTGAATTTGAGTGCAGCAAGGATTGAATAACCGCCATGTATTCTATTACTGAACCATATGGAAAAGCATTTGATTTTAATTACAAAGTCTGAGTAGTGATTTTCATGGAATATTGATTTCTAAATCAACGACTATGAAGCTCAACACCTTTCTTACGATTAATGCATTTATGATTGTGCCTTTTGGCCTAGGCATGCTAACACTTCCATCCCTTATTTTCCCATTAGTTGGAGTCCATCTGGATGCAGATGGACTGGTAATGGCAAGCACCGTTGAATCAATGTTACTCTCCTTTGGATTAATCTGTTTTCTCAGACGAAACGAATCATTAACATCGATTGGTATGCTTGCGATATTGACTGGGAACTTAGTCTTTCACAGCCTCGACAGTTTCTTAACCGGCAAAGGAGCTATAACTGAAGTAATGAACCAAATGGGCTTTATATTCTAGGGCATGCGCTTTATTTTCGCTATCGGTTTTCTGTACTTTTTGGTAAAAGCCCGAAAGGCACAAACTTTTTTAAGTTAGCAAAGCCATAATTCTCTCTTGGACCTCTGTCGAATCCCATTTCTCTTCAATTCCATCCATGGCCATTACTTCATCCATAATGCTTTGTTGGCGTTGGCCTTCTTTCCAGGCGACAGAGTAGCGAATATCACTAAACGTAGTCATACTGTATAAAGGCATCCATTTGTCTGGATGTTTCGCGGCAAACCGAGCTTCTATCTTCTTTTGCAGCAGGAATTCAGGATCGGCAACAAAGTCACGCATTACATGGTAGTTATGCAAGCTCAAATCCTGTAAGCCATCACCATCTGGCTTTCTAGTTCTGCTATATTCTTCGAAGATTTTTTCCCAATCATGATTATGCTTGATCATCAAATCATTCATGACAGTAGTGTCTTCAAAACCCGCATTCATTCCTTGCCCGTAAAACGGAACAGTAGCATGAGCGGCATCCCCCATCAAAGCCGTTTTACCATGGTGCCAAGGATAGCAGCGTGTAATCGCCAATGAAGCCAGTGGATGATCTTCCCAAGCATCCGCAATGTTGGGCATCATCTCATAGAAATCTGGGAAAGTAGTTTTAAAGAAATTGTCGATAGCTTCCTTTGAAGTTAGCTGCTCAAAGCTATTTTCTCCTTCAAACGGCATAAACAAAGTACAAGTAAATGAACCATCCTCATTCGGCAAGGCGATCATCATAAAGCGACCGCGCGGCCAAATATGCAACGCATTCTTTTCCAGTTTATAGCTGCCGTCTTCATTTGCTGGAAGTAATATTTCGCGATAGCCGTCTTCGATATATGTTTGGCTATAATTGAATCGATCCAGCTTTTGCATGGAATTGTATCGAATAGCCGAAAAGGCGCCATCACAAGCAAAAATCAAATCGCTTTTTACTTCAAATTTCTCACTTGTTTGGTTGTTTTCGAAGAAGCAAATTCCAGCCTTCATATCAGCACCCAAACACTTAGTGTTATAGGTGATTGAAGCGTCACCAACTTGTTCAGCAATATCCATCATCCTAGCGTTCACTCCTCCTCGAGAAACGGAATTGATAGCTTGGCCTTCTTTACCATAAGCTTGGTATGTCAATCCCCCTTCAACACTATGCATGATTCTACCAGGCATGGGAATAGCGATTTCTCGGATCAAATGATCTACTCCAGCGCCCTTGAGAGCTTTCCAACCCCTATCAGAAAGCGCCAAGTTAATCGACTTGCCTGCGCTTATTTCCGCTTTTCTTATGTCAGATCTGCGCTCAAATATTTGAACCTTATAACCTGCTTTGCTTAAATAAACCGCCCACAGCGATCCGACTAAACCCGCTCCAACAATAGTGACTTCTTTCATGTTATTTCTCTATCAGCTCGTTAATGCTTTCTTCAATATTTCTCCAAAACGATATACATCTTCGTAAGAGTTATACAACGGCACGGGTGCCATTCTAATCACATTCGGCTCTCGCCAATCTGCGATCACTCCAGCCTCGGTTATTTGATCAAATAACTTTCTGCCATATCCATGAGCCACAATACTCAATTGGCATCCTCTACGATGATGTTCCTTAGGTGTAATTATTTCTAAATCGGCTCCTGTTTCTTTCGCTACGTCATTTACAACGAACTCCAAATAGTCTGTCAATGGTCGGCTCTTCTTCACGAGTTTTTCCATAGAGGCCTCTTGAAAAATCTCCAATGAAGCGAGGTAAATGGCCATGTTGAACACTGGCGCATTACTCATTTGCCAAGCTTCTGCGCTTGGCATTGGCACAAACTCAGGTTCCATTTTAAAGCGGGTACCCTTATCGTGTCCCCACCACCCTGCTAGAATTGGAAGCTTGCGCTTATGATGATTTTCATGTACAAATAATCCACCAACCGAACCTGGGCCGGCATTCAAGTATTTATAGGTACACCAGGCGGCAAAATCAATCTGCCATTCATGCAACTTCACTTCAATATTTCCCATTCCATGGGCCAAATCAAACCCGCAATATGCGCCTACTTTATGTGCTGCATCTGTAATCACTGCCATGTCAAACACCTGACCGGTGTAATAGTTTACTCCACCTATCATCACAGTAGCCAGTGAATCGCCTAATTCAAAAATCTTTTCAATGATGGCGCCTTCTGTAATGATGTCCGACCCTTCAGCAGGTGAAATCTCGACAATCGTATCTTCTATGGAGAAGCCATGAAGTTTTGCTTGGGCCTGCATAGCATAGGTATCTGAAGGAAACGCCTTCCGCTCGCATAATATCTTGTAACGTGTTTTTGTTGGATGATAAAAACTAGCCATGAGGCTGTGAATGTTTGCCGTTAGTGACCCCATCGCTACCACCTCTGTTTCTTTCGCTCCCGCGATATCTGCCATCGACCTAGAAAAAAACTCATGGTATGAATACCAGGGTCGTCTTGCCTCAAAATGGCCTTCAACGCCCAATTTCCGCCAATCTTCCAGCTCCTGTTTCAAATAGGCCTCAGCAGACTTTGGTTGCAAGCCAAGGCTATTGCCTGTAAAATATAATGCTTGTTTGTCATTAACCTCAGGATGATAGAAGCGATCTCTAAATGAAGCCAGTTCATCTTGAGCATCTTTTTCCTTTGAGTAGTTTAGATTATTCTCCACTTTATTGATTTGTCTTGTGCAATGTTAAGGATTGACCGGAGTTTCGATAATATTGCGGAACAAGATAATTATCATGAAGTTCATACCATTTTTCATTGCGATAATCTCGCTGGCTTTTGGAGCAAATTCTCAAAGCACCCTCACCCCCGAAAACCTCTGGAAAATCAACCGAGTCTATGGTGAGCAAGTATCGCCTGACGGTAAATCCATGATTTTTGCTCAAAAAAGTTACACGCTAGAAGAAGACAAAGGCACATCCCATCTCATGAAAATGCCCGCTGTTGGTGGTGACGCAAAAATGCTGACGGATGGAAAAACGAGCGTGTATGAAGCTCAATGGCGTCCGGATGGAAAAAAAATTGGCTACCTAAGTTCAGAAAGTGGGTCAATGCAGCTTTGGGAAATGAATCCAGATGGATCTGGCGCCAAGCAAATGTCTGACCTTGAAGGTGGCATTTCCAATTTTCACTATGCTCCAGATATGAAGCATATAAGCTTTACAATGGACGTAAGAGTGGAAGAATCATTAGCGGATAAGCACTCAGACCTTCCACAAGCCACAGGCAAGGCTTATAATAATCTGATGTTTCGTCATTGGACGCAATGGCATGACTATAACTACCAGCATGTATTCATCGCTGATTATTCAGATCAAATTGGATCTCCCATAACGGACATAATGAAAGGTGAAGCCTTTGATGCTCCAATGATGCCATTTGGTGGCAGCGAGCAAATCACTTGGGCTCCTGATGGTCAGTCTTTAGTTTACGTATGTAAAAAGAAAACGGGTAAGGACTATGCCGTAAGTACCAACAGCGAATTGTGGCATTATGATCTAAAAACAGGAAAAACTAAAAATTTGACTGATGCTCACGAAGGATATGACAACGAACCAGTTTTTTCTAATGATGGGAAATGGCTGGCTTGGTTAAGCATGGCTCGAGATGGGTTTGAATCAGACAAAAACATGCTCTGGATCCTCAATATGGAAACAGGAAATCAGTTTCCTTTGGCGGCTTCGCTAGACCAAAGTTTTGGACACATAGTTTGGAGCGAAGATTCGAAGACTATGTATGCGATATCTGGCGTGAGTGCCACCTTTCAAGTTTTCCAATTAGACTTAAAGAAAGAAGGATCGGATAAATTGAAAATTGCTGGTTTCAGTGCTTTAACCGATGGTGACCACAACATCAATAGTATTTCATTAGCTGGCGGAAAACTCGTAGGAAGTATGAATACAATGAGCAAGCCAGCTGAGCTTTACTCATGGGACATTAAGACTAGGTCAATAATGCAACTTACTCATGCCAACGACCAAATGCTCGCTAAAATGAAAATGGGCAAGGTGAAAAAACGGATGATTAAAACCACTGATGGTAAAGATATGCTGACTTGGGTAATCTATCCTCCAGATTTTGACCCAAACAAAAAGTACCCTACACTATTATATTGTCAGGGAGGTCCACAAAGTGCAGTTAGCCAGTTTTTCAGCTACAGATGGAACTTCCAGTTAATCGCAGCAAATGGCTACATCATTGTCGCACCGAATAGAAGAGGACTTCCATCTTTTGGACAGGAATGGAATGATCAAATCTCAAAAGACTGGGGAGGGCAAGCCATGAAAGATTATCTAAGCGCAATTGACGAAGTGGCCAAAGAACCCTTTGTTGATAATGACAAATTAGGTGCTGTCGGAGCCAGCTATGGAGGTTACTCCGTTTATTATCTAGCAGGAATTCATGAAGGAAGGTTTAAGTGTTTTATCAGCCATTGCGGATTATTTAATCTGGAAAGTTGGTACGCGAGCACAGAGGAATTATTCTTCGCCAATTGGGACATAGGTGGGCCATATTGGGATTCAAGTCTGAAGGATGCTTATGCCAAAAACAGCCCTCATAAAATGGTCGCAAAATGGGATACGCCAATAATGGTAATTCATAATGAGCTGGATTTTCGTGTTCCGTTAAATCAAGGACTCGAAGCATTCACAGCTGCACAATTAAAAGGCATTCCAAGCAAACTGCTATACTACCCAGACGAAGGTCACTGGGTTTTAAAGCCTCAAAATGGTGTAATGTGGCACCGAGAATTCTATGATTGGCTAGACACTTTTTTGAAATAGTCGATCTAAATGTTCCGACTATTCCAACTAGAAATTCGCGCAGCTAATGGAATCATCTGCATTCGTAAATTGGGAATTGGGAATTGAGTAGACTGATACTGAGTTGGTAAATGGTGCAGAAACGGTTGAAGAGTATTCGATTTAATATGTTGCCATTCCAAATATCATATGTGTTGTGCCGAAAAACACTGCTGTCTGCACGAATTTCATTATCAATACTTTGTGGCATTTGAATATCGATTGGCAGTAATTGGCAAACTGGGATTTAAAGCAAATTCTTTCTAATTACCCTAAAAATTGGGAAGTGACAAGCACAGACAAAAACATTGACCAAAGAAGGGTTGCCAATTTGATGAAATACTTTAAGCGAAAAGCTTGAGATATGGGTATTTCAGACTCTACTTAACATTACCATTCAGATGATTTGGTTGCATAAAGTTTAGGTGGAGGTCTTATTCATATTGGTATTTTAACCATTTCAAAATCTCAAAATGTGATGCTAAAATCATTCACAATATGGGTAGGAGTCAAACAACTATTAGAAGATCGCTGATCTGATTTTAAGTCAATGATTAGATAGAATTGAAAATTCAGATATATGGCAACCCTAAATTCGAGTCAATTGGCTATCTTTAAGGCCAAGAATCAGTTAAAATGAAACCAAAACTTTTACAATTAACTTTCCTTACTGTCTTCATAGGCTTTGCGCAGTTTACCAACGCGCAATATTGCACCCCCACCTATAGTACCGCTTGTGGTAGCTTTAATATGTATGTACAGAGCTTCAGTACTACTGGCGGTTTTGTGAACATCACAAATAATAATCAAGGCTGTTCAAACAACTCTGGATATACTTATTATTCAACTTTAGGCCACACTACTAATCCGGATTCTGTAGTTAACTTCAGTGTTTCAGTAAGTCCTAATTATGCAGTACGTGTTTACTTATGGGTTGATTATAATCAGGATGGTGATTTCATTGATACCGGTGAGCAAGTTGCCTACAATGATAATGTTGCCAATAATAGTACCTGGGCAAGTTCATTTACGATTCCTGCAACTGCTACTTCTGGTACAACTAGAATGCGCATTAGAACGTTATATTATACCTCGGTTGGAATGCATCCATGTAATAACCTACCTTATGGTGAGTCAGAAGACTACAATCTCACAATCGTGAATTGCGAATTAGTGGCCACGATAGACTCTTCTCAAAGTGCTTCGTGTGTTGATGCTGAAGATGGCTATGCCCATGTAAACGTTACAGGCGGATCAGCAGTTTATTCCTATCTATGGTCGGATTCAGTCACAACCGCTTTGAACGAGAACCTAGGAGTAGGTGAATATATTGTGGTCGTGACTGACACAAATGGTTGTAACGCTAATGACACTATCAGTATCATATTTGAAGATTCAATAGCACCGCTGGTAATGGTTCAAAATATTATCGCTTATCTAGATTCTGCAGGATCGGTTACCATCAATGCGACTCAAATTGACAATGGTTCAAGTGACAGTTGTGGTATTGCTCAGATGATAATTTCTGCTTCTGTATTCAGTTGTGATGACACACTAAACGAAGTAATATTGACTGTTTTTGACGTGAATGGAAACTTTGCATCGGATACGGCCATTGTTACGATTACAGACACTATTGCTCCTTCCATTATTTGTGCAGAATCAATTGAAATATGCGAAAGTGTATTAAACTTGGTTGACGCGACTACAACGGATAACTGCCAGTCTTCGGTTTCGCAAATAAGTGGCCCATTGAATGGAGACACACTGATGGCTGGGTCTTATACTTCAGAGTTTTTAGCGATTGATATTTTTGGGAATGAATCATCTTGTAGCGTTGATATTATGGTGAATCCTCTGCCAGTGGTTGAATTGGGCAATGACTCAATATTCTGCGATAGCATAGAATTTACAGTTGATGCTGGAAATGATGGAAGCTCATACGATTGGTCTTCGGGAGAGTCATCACAAACTATTCTTGTAACGGATTCCGGCAACTATACTGTTACCGTAACCGATGCCAATGGTTGTGAATCTTTTAGTTCAATTCATGTAGGTCTTAAGGTCTGCGTTGGTATAGATGAAGTTGGTAATCCAATTTACATGACTGTTTATCCAAATCCAACTACCAACATGGTTAACGTGCAGATTGATGGATTTGCTGATGAGGTTCGATATGACGTTCTTGATATCAACGGAAAACTAGTTCAGTCTAGTAACCGAAATGGAGTTAGCGCTTCAAGTATTGAGGTAATTGATATCTCATCTTTCAGCTCAGGTATATATATCCTATCGGTCAAGGTTAATGATAAAACATATGTTCAGCGTATTTCGAAAATGTAAGTCAAACTAAAAATCAAAAAGCCGCTTCCTACGAAGCGGCTTTTTTTTTGCCATATTACCATCAAATAATATTAACAAGCTGTTGGAACATGACCATGAAAAAAAGGTAAACGAGTAAAAACGCATTTTTTTTTAAAAAGTGATCTCTGATTTTGACAATATCCATAATTTCGACTTTAATCCTATTCAAGCAAAGCAAGTGAATGCTTTGTCCTCAAACAAAAACATTTAAATATGAAAACAAGACTTTTACAATTATCCACTTTCTTAGCAGCCTTCTTAGGCTTTGCGCAGTTTGCCGCGGCGCAATACTGCACCCCCAGCTATTCCCTTTCTTGCCAACAATATTATATGACCGTAAGAAGCTTTAGTACTTCTGGTGGTTCTGTGAACATCACGAATAATAATCAAAGTGGTAATGGCTGTGGCAACAGCGCTGGATATAGTTATTATTCAACTTTAGGCCACACTACTGCTGTACAATCTGTAGTTAACTTCAGTGTTTCAACAGGTCCTACCTACAATGTGCGTGTTTACCTATGGGTTGATTACAATCAGGATGGTGACTTTATTGATGCCGGTGAGCAAGTTGCTTACAATAATAACGTTGGCAATAATAGTACCTGGGCAAGTTCATTTACGATTCCTGCAACTGCTAATATTGGTACAACTAGAATGCGCATCAGAACGCTATATTATGGTTCTAGTGGAATGCATCCATGCAACAACCTACCTTATGGTGAGTCAGAAGACTACAATTTGACAATCGCGGGTCTAGGCTTAACCTCAGCTACGAAAACTGGCGTCTGCCCGGGTCAGGACAGCGTAACAGTTGCCTATAATACAGGCGTGACTTATTTGAACTCAGGAAATTCCATAACTGCTCAATTATCTGATACTAACGGATCATTCACTAGCGCAACTGCACTTGGCAGTTGGTCGACCACTGCAATTACCGGTGGTGCGCAATTTGCTATTCCAAATATCCTCGCATATTCTGGATATCAAATCCGTCTAATCTCATCAAACCCTGCCGACACTACTAACAGTATTGGCTTGGGATATTTAAGTGCACTTCCTGAATCGCCAAGTTGGGTTTTCGCGACTGACACCAATTTATGTGAAGCAGACTCTGTATCATTTATTGATACAACGACGCAACTTGATAGTTTCGTGATATCTCTTGGTTATTCAGAATTAAATGGTTCATATTCATGTGGCGGACAAGAATATAATTGTGGATCAATTGCTATGACTTGGACAGATACAGCATATTTGACACCGGTTGAGGTGCGTTATAAAATATTCAGTACGCTCAATTGTAATGGAAATGATGTTGTGAACTTCTCGCTTAACGGTGGTGCCGCTGAAGTCCAGACTTTGAATTATAATCATTGCAGTTGCAGCACCCCGACGTCTGGACAAATGTTTTCTGTGACATTCGACCCTAATGACTATAATGTTGGAGGAAGCAATACAGTCACAATGACAACCAGCACAAATTCTTGCCTTGGGTTCTATCCGAGTTCTGCCTTGGGAGGCGATCTTGGACAAGTATATATTGTTCCCAGCTCCCCCATTACTGAATACAGTCTGTCTAGTTCCTTTAATTCTATTCTAAGTCAGAATGATACATTCACTTCATATGTATCATCCACATCTGACTATTACTATCGAAGTCAAAATCATTTTGGCTGTTACAGCGATACTTTTGAAACACAAACTATTCAGGTATCGAACTTGAACATTTCTGCTTCACTAGCAAATAATGTTTCCTGTTACGAGGGAAATAACGGAGCCATCACAGCAACTTCCACAGGTGGCATCGGAACGGTTACATACAGCGTTGATGGAACTAACTGGCAAACAAGTGTTTCATTCACTGGCTTAGAGGCTGGGTCTTATGTGGTTTACGCTAGAGATGATGAATCATGCATGGACTCAACAACTGCTGTTGTAGTAGATGAACCCGCAGAACTTTTAGCGGTAATAGATTCCAGTCAATCGGCATCTTGTGCAGACAACGAAGATGGCTATGCCTATGTAAACGTTACAGGCGGAACGGCAGGATATTCCTATCTATGGTCGGATTCAGCCACAACCGCTTTGAACGAGAACCTCGGAGTAGGTGAGTATATTGTGGTGGTGACTGACGGAAATGGTTGTGCCACTAATGACACCATTGGTATCATATTTGAAGACTCAATAGCTCCGATGGTAATGGTTCAAAATATTACCGCTTATATAGATTCAACAGGATCTGCGACGATCACTGCATCGCAAATTGACAATGGATCAAGTGATAGTTGTGGTATTGCACAAATGATTATTTCCGATTCTGTTTTCGCTTGTGATGACACACTAAACGAAGTAATATTCACTGTTTTTGATGTGAATGGAAACTTTGCATCAGATACGGCCATTGTTACGATTACAGACACTATCGCACCATCAATAATGTGTGCCGATTCAATGGAAATCTGCGAAGGAGAATTAATCTTAGATAGCGCCATTACAACTGATAATTGCGCCTCTTCTGTTTCGCAAATAAGTGGCCCAATGAATGGAGACTCATTGATGACCGGATCTTATACTTCAGAGTTTTTAGCGGTAGATATTTTTGGGAATGAATCATCTTGTAGCGTTGATATAATGGTGAATCCGCTGCCAGTGATTGAATTGGGCAATGACTCACTATTCTGCGATAGCATAGAATTTACAGTTGATGCAGGAAATGATGGAAGTTCATTCGACTGGTCTACTGGAGAGTCATCACAAACTATTCTCGTAACGGATTCTGGTAACTATACTGTTACCGTAACCGATGCTAATGGTTGTGAATCTTCTAGCTCAATTCATGTGGGTCTTAAGGTTTGCGTTGGTATAGATGAAGTTGGTAATCCAATTTACATGACTGTTTATCCAAATCCAACTACCAACATGGTTAACGTGCAGATAGATGGATTTGCAGATGATGTTCGATATGACATTCTTGATATCAACGGAAAACTAGTTCAGTCTAGTAACCGAAATGGAGTTAGCGCTTCAAGTATTGAGGTAATTGATATCTCATCTTTCAGCTCAGGTATATATATCCTATCGGTCAAGGTTAAT
>CALKOP010000009.1 GCA_938091155.1 uncultured Flavobacteriales bacterium
CCAAAACATGATGGAGCGATTGACAATCGTAGACTAACCAATGCATGGTTGATTCGCACAAAAAAAGGGGACCGTCTTGGTCCCTTTTTATTTTGGCGTTCGCCAGGCTTCAATCGGTTCGTCAATGATCAGTAGAGCCAATCACACGCTTCATAAACCCGTTCAATGCGTCCTTCATTGGAGTGCCGTTTTCAGAGATGTCATCCATCACTGCAATCGCACCCTCACAATTGGAAACCATTTCACCAATCGCGTCTATCTCCTCGTCTTTGACGCCTCTTGCTTCGGACAGCTCAATAAGCACGTCAACCGTGGTTTCCAGTTTAATTTTGTCCAACGATTCGCTGGTGACTAGGTGTTTGATTATGGGGAGTCTCATACGAATTCTTGTAGTAATTCCTTGACCAAGTCGATCTTGTTGCCTTGTTTCTGAGCTTTGAGTGTGCCGTTTTCAAAGACAGCAATCGTGGGGAGGTTGTTCACCTCAGCCAACCCTCGAGATTCCGTGAATTTCTCGGCATTGACGTAAATGAATTGAACCCCTTCCATTTCAGTGCTCATTTTTTTGAACTTCGGCTTCAGCAATCGGCAGTTTCCGCACCATGGCGCTCCGTAAAGGACCACAGCGCGCTCATCCATTTTCTGGGCTAGGTTATCTTCTTTCAGCTCAAGCATGGCGGTCATTTTCCTTGGCTGTAATTGATCACCCCTTCTCGTGACTCCGCCATGGCACGCTTTCCTTCTTCCCAATTTGCTGGACAAACCTCTCCATTCTTCTCGTTGAAGATTTTCGCGTCCAAAATACGCAGGTATTCACCAACGTTTCGGCCAATTGGCATGTCGTTCACCGACTCATGAAAACAAAACCCTTGCTCGTCCAATAGGTAGGTGGCTCGGTATGCTACATTGTCTGCGAGGTCGGTAATATTCAATTCACCCGCAAGCTTTCGCCACGTATCAGAAAGGATAGGGTACTCTACACCTTCAATTCCACCCTCTTCCTTTGGGGTGGATAGCCAAGCAAAGTGAACCTCGTTCGTGTCACAGCTTGCGCCAAGAACCAAACAGTTTCGCTTGCCAAACTCCTCAACTGTTTCTTGAAAGGCAAAGAGCTCCGTTGGGCAGACGTAGGTGAAGTCTTTTGGGTACCAAAAAAGCAGGACTTTCTTACCCTCCTTTTTACACATTTCTAAGACGTTAATTTCCTTGTCATCTCCAAGGTAATCCATGGCTTTCAGTGTCACATCGGGAAACTCTTTTCCTACTAAACTCATTGTGCTAATATTTAATTAATAATTCGAGGGCGAAATTAGGACTACTTATCGCACAGTCCAAACAAGATTCATTCTAAAAAGTTTTGATCGCTTTTTGGAGAAATAAGCATCACAATTAATCTACATTCGCGCTATGGGTTCTTTTGATCTATTTGGCTTCTTACCCTTTGGCTTACTGGATTTAATCGATATCCTACTTGTGGCCTTTCTGCTCTACCGATTATATGAATTGGTTAAGGGAACAATTGCCATTCGCATTTTTGTTGGCGTCATTTCCATCTATCTTCTTTGGCTTTTGGTTACAGCATTGCAAATGCAGCTGATGAGTCAGATTTTTCGCCAGTTCATCAATGTAGGTGTAATAGCACTGATCATTGTTTTCCAACAAGAGATAAGACGCTTTCTCCTTGCAATTGGAAATTCAGAATTCTTCCAAAACATAGGCGCCAAAGGTGGACTATGGGATTGGCTGGGAAAAGCTGGGTCAAATAAGATTAGCCTAAATATTCATGCCTTGAGCGAGGCTGTTTTCAATTTGGCAGAGACAAAAACCGGTGCACTTGTGGTAATAGAAAGAGAAGCGAACATTCAAGCAATTATTGATACCGGAAAAAAGGTGAATGCCGATATAAGCGCTATGCTCATAGAAAGCATATTCTTTAAGAACAGTCCCTTGCATGATGGGGCACTCATAATTAGAGGCAATAGGTTGACATCCGCTTCTTGCACCCTACCATTAAGTTTAAAAAGCAGCATCCCTAGTATTTATGGCATGCGCCACAAAGCAGCCATTGGCTTGAGCGAAGAATCTGACGCTGTTGTTATTGTTGTGAGCGAAGAAACAGGCGAAGTAGCCCTATGTGTTGACGGAAAGGTGGGAACATTTGCGGATAAACTCAAATTTCGAGAAAAGATACAGTCGCTATTGAGTGATTAACTCTCTGGTTTTGCATTTATCGTTTTGAACTTCTCCATTAATTCTTCATCGGTCATGGTCAAGTTATCAATGGCTGATTGAGCATCTTTTGCTAAGCGATGATTCGGGTATTTCTCAATCAAACGATTGTAGACCGCAACTGCCTCCGCATGATTATTCATGTAGTTTTCAAATACAAAACCCTTAAACAACCAAATTTCCACGATTTTATCATATTGCGGAAAGTCCTCGGTTAAGCGAGTCAAGAAATTGACACTTGCTTCATAGTTTCCAATTCCTATGCTCAGATCTGCTGCCTTGAACAGGAAATCTGCAGAAATCGAATCTCTTGGATTCATTGAAACATAATCTCTATAACGCTTCACCAATAAATCGGCTTTTACGCAATTCGGCTGAGAATCTTTATTCTTATTATTCAGCAGTTCACTCTCCATTTTAGAGATCTCAATGCGCCTGGCTTCCGCTGATTGCGGTTCCAGTTTTTCATTGACAATCTCGTCATCCGAATTTTGTGTTCCAGCATCACCTTCACAGGCTACCATAAATGGCAGCGCAATCAAAATCCATCCTAGTTTTCTCATCTCTTCGGAAATTTCATTTTATACTTCGCGTTTGTCCTTCCTCTTGAGATATCATTCAGGCGTTTCCTTAAAATCTGTTTTCTCAATGGATTTAGCCGATCTGTGAACAGAACTCCATCAATATGATCGTATTCATGCTGTATGACACGAGCTGCTTTACCAGAATAGCTTTCTTCCTTTAGCTCAAAGTTTTCATCATAGTATTCAATTACTAAATCACGCTGTCGCAATACATCTTCATTAATTCCCGGAATACTCAGGCATCCTTCATTAAAAGGCCATTTATCACCTGTCTCTTCCAGAATTATTGGATTTATAAACACCTTTTTCAAACCTGTCAACTGCTTCTTTTCCTCTTCGGGCATTGGTTCTTCCTCATCATCTTCATCCCGCTCTGTGAAGGGTGTAGTATCAATGATAAACAACCGAATACTCTTGTCTATTTGCGGAGCCGCCAACCCAACACCAGAGGCATTGTACATGGTTTCAAACATATCAGCAATCAATTGCTTCAAGTTTGGATGGTCCTTTTCTATTTCATCTCCTTCTCTTTTCAGAACTGGATCGCCATAGGCTACTATGGGTAATATCATGCCGATTGTGTATTTAGATAATCCTGCAAAATTAAGGTTGCACTTATCCTGTCAATATTTCCTTTTACTTTTCGTTGCGACTTTGTTGCCCCATTATTAAGCATGGTTTGAGAAGCAATTTTACTGGTAAATCGTTCATCAAATCGCACTATTCGAATTCCCAAAAACATCTTCTCCAAGGCTTCGATAAAGAGCTTAATATTTGGTTCGATCAACGAATCTTCGCCACTCATTCTTTTAGGATGACCAATTACAACTGTATCAAATCCTTGATTAGATTTCAGTTCTTTCAAATTATCCATCAATTCATGGGTAGAAACAGTATCTAATCCATTCGCAATCATACCCAAGGGGTCTGAAATGGCTAAACCAGTACGTTTCATTCCAAAATCTATGGATAACGTGCGCAACATGGCGCAAAGGTACGTTTCGCAATTGGGTGTGCGGCAAGAGACAAACAGTACTTTTACCGCGGAAAAAATAGGAGGATTTATGGCATGTGCTAAAGAAGAAATGGAAAGTATCATCAATGCTGCTTGGGACGATCGGTCTCAACTGACCAATTCAAATACTATTGAATGCATTGAAGAAATCATCGAAGAAATTGACAACGGTCGGCTTCGTTGTGCCGAACCCATTACTGGGGATTGGAAGGTAAATGATTGGGTGAAAAAAGCCGTAATTCTATACTTCCCGATCCGAAAAATGGAACAAATTGAAGTTGGACCATTTGAGTTTCATGATAAAATGGCGCTTAAAACGAACTACGCAAAGCGAGGAATCCGAGTCGTGCCGCACGCAATTGCTCGCTATGGAGCATATATCTCTGGGGGTGTCGTAATGATGCCATCGTATGTGAATATTGGAGCATATGTTGATGAAGGCACAATGGTTGACACTTGGGC
>CALKOP010000010.1 GCA_938091155.1 uncultured Flavobacteriales bacterium
AAATTTCTTGATAACCTGTCATTCCAGTATTGAATGCGATTTCTCCTGAGGTTGTTCCAATTCGCCCTGCAGCTTTACCAAAGTAATATGTACCATCTTCTAGTACAATTACCGCTTTAGATTTCTCCTGATATTTCATGAGTACAATGTTCTAAGTTTCGCGCAAAAAAAAGAGGATAAGTTTTGAACTCATCCTCTTTTTCTATACACAATTGTTAATTCTAACTAACCTTTTCTTGACTTTCACCTTCATCCTTCGATGTATCGTCACTTGGATTTTTAGCTTCAATTGCCGTATCCGAAGCTGCTTCAGCCTTTTCAACTTTTTTAGCTTTGACCTCTGGCTTTGATTCATTAGTAATCTTCACACCACTACCTCTTCTGGATCTCCTTGTCTTCTTTGAAGCATCTTTTGTATCATTAGAATAGATTTCATTAAAATCTACAAGCTCTATCATACAAATTTCCGCAGAGTCACCTTGTCTAAATCCTATTTTGATAATACGCGTATATCCACCAGGACGTGCCGCGATCTTAGGAGCTACTTCTCTAAAAAGTTCAGTTACTGCCTCTTTGTTTTGTAGTTTTCTGAATACCATTCTTCTAGAATGAGTAGTATCACTCTTAGATTTAGTAATTAAAGGCTCAACATATCCTCGAAGTGCCTTCGCCTTGGCGAGTGTAGTAGTGATTCGTTTGTGCTCAATCAAAGAGGCAGCCATATTTGACATCATTGCCTTTCTATGCGATGACGTACGACTAAGTTGATTGATTTTATTTTGATTTCTCATTACTCAAAAATTGAAGCGTTATTAGTCTTTTTCTGATAGATACTTACCTACGTTCATTCCAAAGTTCAATCCCTTTACTTGAACTAAGTCTTCCAATTCTGTCAGTGATTTCTTACCGAAGTTTCTAAACTTCAATAGGTCGTTCTTCTCAAAGGTAACAAGGTCACCAAGTGTTTCAACATCCGCTGCTTTCAAACAATTTAATGCTCTAACAGAAAGATCCATATCCACAAGTTTCGTTTTCAATAACTGACGCATGTGCAGCGTATTTTCATCTAATTCTTCTTCTGCTTTTTTCTCTACTTGATCAAGCGTAAGACGCTCGTCAGAGAATAACATAAAGTGGTGAATTAAAATCTTAGCCGCTTCTTTCAATGCTTCTTTTGGATGAACTGATCCATCAGTTTCAATATCAAAAATCAGCTTTTCATAATCCGTCTTTTGCTCAACACGATAATTCTCGATAGTGTAACGCACATTTCTAATAGGAGTAAAAATTGAGTCTAGGAAAATTGTCCCTAAAGCAGCATTAGAAGTCTTATTTTCTTCCGATGGAACATATCCTCTTCCTTTTCCTATTGAAATTTCTATTTCAAAATTCACCGACTTGTCCATGTGACAAATTACGTGATCAGGATTTAAGACTTGAAATGAACTTGTAAACTTACCTATATCGCCTGCTTTGAATGAATCCTGTCCTGACACCATAATACGTACCTTCTCTGTTTCTTCCTCCTTAATTTGTTGCTTAAAACGCACCTCTTTTAAGTTCAAAACAATTTCAGTAACGTCTTCAATAACACCTTTCATAGTGCTGAATTCGTGATCCGCTCCTTCTACTTTAATAGCAGTGATAGCGAAACCTTCTAGCGAAGAAAGTAGTATTCTTCTCAAGGCATTTCCGATAGTAATACCGTAACCTGGTTCTAGAGGACGAAATTCAAACTGACCTTTGAAATCATCAGCTTGGATCATTATTACTTTATCCGGACGTTGAAAATCTAGTATTGCCATAATCTATTCTTCTGTTTTGATTGGATTTAAGTTGCTTCGTTTAAATTGCTTGAAGAAGAGCAATTCAACATTTCTGCTTCTATCCAATGATTGTTAATTCGATTTATTTAGAGTAAAGTTCTACGATCAATTGTTCACGGATATTTTCCGGAATTTGCTCGCGAGTTGGAGGTGTGATAAATGTTCCGCTAAGTTCATTCGAATCAAATTCTAACCATGAATAATTTTTGACATTGTTCGAAGCTACTGAGTTGGTTACCGCCTCAAGAGATTTTGATTTGGCCCTAACAGCAACTTTATCACCTGGCTGTAATTGGTAAGATGGGATGTTTACAACACCACCATTTACAGTTACGTGCCTGTGTCCAACTAACTGTCTTGCTCCACTTCTGGTTGGAGCAATACCGAGTCTAAATACGGTATTATCTAACCTCGACTCACAAAGAATGAGCAGTGTTTCACCCGTTATTCCTTTACGTCTGCTTGCCTCCTTAAAAAGGTTGGAAAACTGACGTTCAAGAATACCATAAGTATACTTGGCCTTTTGCTTCTCTTGAAGCTGAATCGCATATTCCGATTGCTTCATTCTCCTTTTATTAGGACCATGCTGACCTGGGCCGTAGTTCTTACGTTCTAATGCCTTGTCTGGACCGAAAATCGGATCGCGAAACTTTCTGGCTATTTTGGACTTAGGTCCTGTGTATCTTGCCATTTCTTCTTTTAGCTAAAAATTAAACTCTTCTTCTTTTTGGTGGTCTACAACCGTTGTGTGGCATAGGTGTTACATCCTTTATTTCACTAACCTCGATTCCGATGTTAGCTAAACTTCTGATTGCACTTTCGCGACCTGAACCAGGTCCCTTAACAAACACCTTTACTTTACGTAAGCCTGCATCATGTGCAACCTTACCACAATCTGCGGCAGCCATTTGGGCAGCATATGGAGTGTTCTTTTTAGAACCTCTAAAGCCCATTTTACCGGCTGATGACCACGATATCACCTCTCCATTAACATTTGTCAATGAAATGATGATATTGTTAAATGAAGCGTGTATATGCGCTTCACCAACTGCATCAACTTTTACCTTTTTCTTCTTTGTCTGAGTCTTCGCCATGGAAAACGTATTGATTATTAATTATTTAGTTGCCTTCTTCTTGTTAGCAACTGTCTTTCTTCTACCCTTTCGAGTTCTACTATTATTCTTGGTACGTTGACCTCTTAACGGAAGTCCTGACCTATGGCGAATTCCTCGGTAACAACCGATATCCATCATACGCTTTATGTTAAGCTGAACCTCTGATCTCAAAGCCCCCTCAGTCTTAAAATGATCATTGATGTATTGTCTAATTAACGCCAATTCATCATCATTCCAGTCTGACACCTTTTTGTCTAAATCAACTTTACTTGATTTTAAGATTTCTTGGGCACGAGAACGTCCAACTCCGAAGATGTAGGTTAACCCAATCTCGCCTCTTTTATTTCTTGGTAAGTCTATACCTGCTATACGAGCCATAACTTAATTTTTTAACCTTGTCTTTGTTTATGTTTTGGATTCTTCTTGTTGATGACATAAACGCGACCCTTACGTTTCACGATTTTGTCGTCAGCAGACCTTTTCTTCACCGATGCTCTGATTTTCATAATCCAGCTTATTTATATCTGTATGTTATTCTTCCTTTAGATAAATCGTATGGAGACATCTCAACCTTCACTTTGTCACCAGGCAATATCTTGATGTAGTGCATTCGCATTTTGCCAGAAATATGTGCTGTTATAACATGTCCATTTTCTAACTCAACACGAAACATCGCATTTGATAATGCCTCCGTTATGGTGCCGTCTTGCTCTATTGAAGCCTGTTTTGCCATTTACTATTTATACTAAATCTTTTAATTTATCTTCTATATATTCAAATGTGGAAAGCACTTCTGCTTTTCCTTTTCTCACAACCAATGTATGCTCAAAATGAGCAGATGGTTTACGATCTGCTGTTACAATTGTCCAACCATCTCGTAATTGAGTAATCTCTTTTCTTCCAAGGTTTATCATTGGTTCTATGGCAATGACCAAACCCTCTATTAATTTTGTTCCTTTTCCTTGTTTTCCAAAATTTGGAACTTCAGGTGGTTCATGCAACTTTCTTCCAAGACCATGACCAACTAATTCGCGCACGACTCCATATCCTTTTGACTCAGCCTCCTCTTGAACTGCAAATCCAATATCTCCTACTCTATTCCCGGCAATTGCTTGATTAATTCCTTGGCATAATGCTTTTTTCGTTGTTTCCAACAACATCAAAACTTCAGAACTTACCTCACCAACTGCAAAGGTGTACGCGGAATCTCCATAAAATCCCTCGAATAACACACCGCAATCAACAGACAGAATATCACCATCTAGGAGCGGTTTATTATCTGGAATACCATGAACAACAGCCTCATTTCTCGAAATGCATAAGCTGTTTGGAAATCCATTAAAGTTTAAAAACCCTGGAACCGCCTTATGATCCGAAATAAATTCGAATGCGCGCCTATCTAAATCCAAAGGTGTAACCCCCGGTTTAATTAAGCTTGCCACCTCCGCCAAGGTTTTCCCAACAAGTAAAGAACTCTCTCTAACTAACGTGATTTCATCCTCGCTCTTCCCTCTCAACATACCATTTTCATTTCTTACCCAGCCATTCCAAAGGCCGAAGAAGATCTTCCTTTAATTTTTCCGGACTTCATCAATCCATCATAATGTCTCATTAATAAGTGACTTTCAATTTGCTGAAGTGTGTCCAGGATTACCCCAACCATAATCAACAAAGATGTACCACCAAAAAACAATGCAAAACCTTGAGACACTCCAGCAATCATAGCAAAAGCCGGTAGTATTGCCACTATCCCTAAGAACACTGATCCAGGTAAAGTGATTCTCGAAAGTATGTTATCTAAAAACTCGCTTGTCTTTTTCCCTGGTTTAACTCCAGGAATAAATCCACCATTACGCTTCAAATCCTCAGCCATTTGATTTGGATTCACAGTTATAGCCGTGTAGAAATAAGTGAAAGCAATGATTAATACGAAAGTCAGAAAATTATACCAAAAGCTAGTCGGATTTCCCACTGCTGCCGCTATACCAGTTGTAGCATCCGAACTCCAAAGCCCTGCAAGGGTCATTGGTAAAAACATAAGTGCTTGCGCAAAAATTATTGGCATTACCCCTGCAGCATTTACTTTAAGAGGAATGTATTGACGAACTCCACCATATTGTTTATTTCCAACAACCTTCTTAGCAAAATTCACCGGAATCCTACGCGTTCCTTGTACCAAAGCAACAGTGGCAATAGTAACAAGAAGTAAGAACACCATTTCAACTAGCAGCATTACAAAACCACCACCTTGCATTCTGGCTGAAATCTCAAACGCAAACGCACTTGGCAGTTGAGCAATGATTCCAATCATAATAATCATTGAAATACCGTTACCAATTCCCTTCTCCGTAATACGTTCTCCCAACCACATTACAAAAACAGTTCCTGTAACTAAAAGTAGTACAGTGCTAATTCCCCAAAAAGAGAAAAGACTGGCGTCACCACCTACTACTGCTTGCGCAGGTATCTGTGAAGAAATAAAACTTGGCGCCTGAACTAGTGTAATCAAAATTGTTAACAGCCTTGTCCATTGGTTAATTCGCTTTCGACCACTTTCACCTTCCTTTTGCATTTTCTGAATTGCTGGAACTGCAATTCCCATCAATTGCATAACAATTGATGCAGATATATAAGGCATTATACCCAACGCAAATATGGATGCTCTACTAAATGCACCACCCGCGAAAATATTCAACAACGCAGCCAACCCTTGAGCTCCAGAGTTTAATTCGTTCAGCACACCCGGATCCACACCAGGAAGAACAACAAAAGAACCTAATCGGTAAATCAATAAGAGACCGAGCGTATTAATAATACGTACCCTCAGATCTTCGATCTTCCAAATGTTCTGAAATGTTTCTACTAGTCTCTTCATTACTATTATTCAACGATCGTTACAGAACCACCCTTAGATTCTATAGCAGCCACTGCAGTTTTAGAAAACGCATGGGCCGATACAGATAACTTCGAGTTTAATTCTCCGCGACCTAGTATTTTGATTAAATCCTTTTTGCCAGCGAGTGACTTTTCACGCAAGAAGTCAGGAGTCACTGCAGTTAGTTTGTTTTCATCAGCAAGCTTTTGGATCGTATCCAAATTAATCCCTGAATAAACAACTCTGTTTGGATTCTTAAATCCAAACTTTGGAACTCTTCTTTGAAGTGGCATTTGACCACCCTCAAAACCAACTTTCTTTGAGTAACCACTTCTTGACTTGGCGCCATTGTGACCACGTGAAGCTGTTCCACCTGAACCTGAACCTTCACCTCTTCCGAGTCTCTTGTTCGTTCTTACCGAGCCCTTTGCAGGCTTTAAATTACTTAAGTCCATTTGTGTTAGGTTACTTTACTTCTTCAACAGTTATTAAGTGTCGAATTTTAGCTACCATTCCCAAAATTTGAGGAGTAGCTTCTTTTTCGACAGTCGAATTCATTCTATTCAAGCCAAGTGCAACCAAAGTTGCCTTTTGCTTACCAGGTCGTCTTATTGCAGACTTAACCTTTGTTATTTTGATCTTTGTCATGACTCTTATCCGTTATAAACGATATCTAGACTTACACCTCTATGACGTGCAACTGTGGATGCATCTCTCAATTGAGTTAATGCCTCTATTGTCGCCTTCACAACATTCGCAGGATTCGATGATCCCTTTGATTTTGCTAAAACGTCAGTTACACCAACACTCTCGAGCACCGCTCTCATTGCACCACCAGCAATAACTCCAGTACCGTGAGCAGCAGGCTTTAAAAAGATGTGCGCTCCACCGAAACGCCCATTCTGTTCATGAGGAACAGTTCCGCGTACAATTGGCACTTTAATTAGATTCTTCTTAGCATCATCAATAGCCTTTTCAATCGCACTAGTGGCTTCCTTAGCCTTACCCAGTCCATGACCTACAACACCGTTTTCATTACCAACAACAACTACTGCTGAGAAACCGAAGGCTCTACCACCCTTTGTTACTTTAGTAACACGTCTTACCTCAACCAGGCGATCTTTTAACTCGATTTCGCTTGACTTTACTCTTTTTATGTTTTCGCTCGCCATTGGTGACTTAGAATTTTAATCCATTTTCTCTAGCAGCCTCTGCCAATGACTTGACACGACCATGATACAAATAACCGTTTCTGTCAAAAACCACAGATTCATGACCAGCAATTTTTGCCGCAGCAGCTAATTTTTTCCCTACAACACCAGCTTGATCAATCTTTGATCCTTTATGTGCCTCTTTATCTCCAAGAGAAGATGCCGATGCTAGTGTTTTTCCACTCACATCATCAATTAGTTGCGCATAAATCTCTTTATTGCTTCTAAAAACTGACAAACGCGGGGTCTCACTGCTTCCAGTGATTGTTTTTCGAATGCGCTTTTTTATTCGCGCTCTTCTTTCTGGTTTAGTTAATGCCATCCTAATTTTTATTTAGATGCTGATTTACCAGCTTTTCTTCTTATTTGTTCGCCTACGAATCTGATACCTTTTCCTTTGTAAGGTTCAGGCTTTCTTAAGGATCTGATTTTTGCCGCTACCGCCCCAATCAATTGCTTGTCATGAGACTCTAGAGTGATGATTGGATTCTTACCTCTCTCCTGCTCTGCATTTGCTCTAATTTCCGATGGCAATTCAAACAGTACATTATGCGAATATCCGAGCGCAAGTTCAAGTTTCTGACCTTGCACAGTAGCTCTATATCCAACACCAACAAGCTCTTGCTTGACAATATATCCCTTAGACACACCCTCAACCATATTATTCACTAATGAACGGTAAAGACCATGCTTAGCGCGATGATCTTTATGATTCGACTCACGCGAGAAGGTTACTTCAGAATCTTCGATGCTAACGCTAACACAAGCATCAATCGCTTGTCTCAACTCACCTTTTGAACCTTTAACAAGCACCTCACCATTGTTGAAACTAACTTCAACTCCAGATGGAATTGTTACGGGTGCATTTCCTATTCGTGACATTTTATACTAGTTCTAATTCTATTAATAAACGTAACAAAGAACTTCGCCACCAACTTTCTGCAGGCGGGCCTCTTTATCACTCATTACTCCTTTTGACGTACTCAAAATCGCAATTCCTAAGCCATTCAAAACACGTGGCAAATCATCTGCTCCACGATATTTTCTTAATCCAGGCTTACTAATTCGCTGCAAGTCTTTGATTGCGGAAGACTTGGTCATCTTATCATACTTCAAGGCAATCTTTATGTTTCCTTGATGTCCGATGTCTTCAAACTTATAACTCAGAATATATCCCTTCTCGAATAAAATCTTAGTTAGTTCTTTTTTCACCCCTGATGCTGGAATATCGACAACTCGGTGACTCGCCCTCATTGCGTTTCTCAAACGGGTTAAATAATCTGCTATTGGATCTGTTACTGCCATTTCTCTTTTCTTAATCTGGATTACCAGCTCGCTTTTGAAACTCCTGGGATTAATCCTTTGTTTGCCATCTCTCTAAAAGTTACTCTCGAAACTCCAAATTGACGCATATAACCTCTAGGTCTACCTGTCAATTTACATCTGTTATGCAATCGCACAGCTGACGAATTCTTAGGAAGCTTTTGAAGATCTTCCCATCTGCCTTCTGCTTTTAGTTGAGCTCTTTTATCCGCATACTGATCTACTAGATGCTGACGCTTTCGCTCTCTGGCTTTCATTGATTCTTTTGCCATGTCTTATTTTTTGAACGGTAAACCGAATTCTTTTAATAGTTCAAACGCTTCCTCATTTGTATTTGCTGATGTCACCATAGTGATATCCATACCAGATACGCGACTGATCTTGTCTATATCAATCTCAGGAAAAATGATCTGCTCTTTTATTCCAAGGTTGTAATTTCCTCTTCCATCAAACCCCTTCGGATTAATACCTCTAAAGTCTCTTGTTCTTGGCAGGGCAACTGAAATAAATCGGTCCAGAAATTCGTACATCATGTCTCCGCGAAGGGTGACTTTAGCACCAATAGGCATTCCTTTCCTTAATTTAAAGTTCGAAACATCCTTTTTCGCATATGTTGCGATAGCCTTTTGACCGCTGATTGTAGTCATTTCTGTCAATGCATTCTCGATAATCTTCTTATCGGCCGTTGCATCGCCTAATCCTTGGCTCAAAACAATCTTTTTCATGCGTGGAACCTGCATTACTGAACTATACTGAAAGCGCTCCTTTAAACCAAGTGCAATTCTGTCCTTATAGTCGTTCTTCAGTCGTGGTGTGTACTTACTCATTTGATAACCTCCCCTGATCTTTTAGAAAACCTAACCTTTATTCCTTTTTCATCCAACTTGCGCCCAACCCGACATGGCTTACCGTCTTTCGGATCAATATGTAAAAGATTTGATACGTGTATCGAACCTTCTTTCTTCACTATACCACCATCTGGACTTGCCGCATTCGGCTTAGTATGAACTGACATCATATTGAGACCCTCAACGATAGCACGCAATTTGGTTTTGTCTACTTCGAGAACTCGACCTGATTTACCTTTTTCATTACCGGAGATCACAAAGACTTGGTCCCCCTTTTTTATGTGCAACTTCTTTTGCATTTCATTTATCATTTAAAGCACTTCAGGTGCTAATGACACAATTTTCATAAACTGCTTCTCACGAAGCTCACGAGCGACAGGTCCGAAAATTCGGGTTCCCCTCATCTCACCAGTAGCATTTAAAAGAACTACTGCATTTTCATCGAATCTGATATAAGACCCATCCCTACGCCTAACCTCTTTCCTAGTGCGGACAACAACGGCACGACTCACCTCACCTTTTTTAATATTGCCTGCCGGAAGCGCGTGTTTGACAGAAACAACTACCAAGTCACCGATGCTCGCATATCTTCTTTTGGTACCACCTAATACTCGAATACAAAGGACTTCTTTTGCACCGCTATTATCGGCCACTTTCATGCGTGATTCTTGCTGTAACATCCTTCTTGATTATTTAGCTTTTTCAACTACTTCAACCATCCGCCAGCACTTAAGCTTACTAATTGGTCGAGTTTCCATTATACGAACAGTATCACCGATTCCTGATTCGTTTTTCTCATCGTGAGCAACGAATTTCTTCGATACGTTAATGAACTTCCCATACTTGGCATGTTTCATTTTTCTTGAAACAGTAACAACTATGGATTTCTCCATTTTGTTACTAGTAACAATACCTATTCGCTCTTTTCTTAAATTTCTATCAGACATGATCTATATCTTAAGCTTCGTTTGATCTTCTGGTTAATTCGGTCATCAATCGCGCAACGTCATTTTTACGTTCACGCAAAACCAATGGATTCTCTAAAGGAGAAATTGCATGTTGCATTTTCAACTTACCCAATGTTGATTTTTCATCGATCAACCTATCTTCTATTTCTTCGGTAGTCATTTCCCGAATCACTGATGACTTCATCTTAATTCCTTTTTAATCTTCAGAGAAATCTCTCCTTACACAAAATTTTGTCACTACAGGTAACTTCTGTGCTGCCAAACGAAGCGCTTCTTTCGCAACTTCTTGACTTACACCTTCTACCTCAAATAGCATTCTACCGGGCTCAATTTTAGCAGCCCAATGGTCTAGAGCACCTTTTCCCTTGCCCATCCTTACTTCAGCTGGCTTCTTGGTTATTGGCGTATCTGGAAAAATCCTTATCCAAACCTGACCTTCACGTTTCATAAATCTAGTAACCGCAATACGAGCAGCTTCTATTTGACGTGATGTCAAGCGGCCCATATCTAGGCTTTTAATACCGAAAGTTCCGAAAGCCAATTGGTTTCCTCTTTGAGCATTCCCTTTGATCCTGCCCTTTTGCTGCTTTCTATATTTTGTCTTCTTTGGTGATAACATTACTCAAATATTTAAGCGTTTGGCTTTCTTCTCCCTCTTCCACCGCGTCCCGCATCCGATCCTTTACCCTTATTTGGGGTACCCGATCCTACAGATGCCGATAAATCACGTTTTCCGTATACTTCGCCTTTACAAATCCAAACTTTTACTCCAATTCTACCATATGTCGTGTGCGCCTCTGACAAAGCATAATCGATATCCGCTCTAAAAGTATGCAACGGTGTTCGACCGTCTTTATACTGTTCAGTTCGAGCCATCTCAGCTCCATTTAATCGTCCACTAATCTTTACTTTAATACCCTCAGCACCCATTCTCATGGTCGAAGCTACCGACATTTTTGCCGCTCTTCTAAATGAAATTCTACCTTCTATCTGGCGTGCTATTCCATCTGCTACAAGCTTAGCGTCCATCTCAGGTCTTTTAATCTCATAGATATTGATCTGAACTTCCTTTCCAGTCAGTTTTTTCAATTCCTCCTTCAACTTATCAACCTCTTGTCCTCCCTTACCAATTATGATACCTGGACGAGCTGTATTAATTGTTACAGTCACGAGTTTCATCGTTCTTTCGATTACGATATGAGAAACACTCGCAGTCTTTAAACGTGCATAAATGTATTCACGGATTTTAGCGTCTTCAGCAAGTTTATCACCGAAATCTTTTCCCCCATACCATTGAGAGTCCCATCCTCTGATGAATCCCAGTCTATTACCGATTGGATTTGTCTTCTGTCCCATTAAGCTTCGGTTTCTATAGTTTCATTATTATTTCCCTTTACTACAAAGTTAGGATTCGCAGAATCCAGTATCATAGTAACATGGTTTGATCTTTTGCGAATTCTAAACGCGCGTCCCTGAGGAGCCGGGCGAATTCTTTTAAGAACTCGTCCGCCATCTACTGAAACCTCCTTAATAACCAAGTCTGCCTCTTCCCAACGTTCACCTGACTTCTGCTCAAAATTAGATATCGCAGATCTTAACAGTTTTTCAAGATCTCGTGCCGCATGCTTCTTTGTAAACTGCAATACAGCTGAAGCTTTAGCTACATCCATACCTCGAACTAAATCAGCAACAAGCCTCATTTTTCTAGGCGATGTAGGACAATTCCGCAAACTTGCGATATAAAGGTTCTTTCGATCCTCTTTTATCCTTTGGGCCATATTATGCTTTCGAACTCCCATGATTCAATTATTTCTTCTTTTTGTTACCAGAGTGACCTCTGAAATTTCTGGTAGGAGCAAACTCGCCGAGCTTGTGACCAACCATGTTTTCAGTTACGTACACAGGGATAAATTTCTTTCCGTTGTGAACAGCTATCGTAAGTCCCACAAATTCAGGAGTAATCATTGAAGCTCGGCTCCATGTCTTGATTACGCTTTTCTTTCCAGAACCTTGAGCTTCTTCAGCTCTCTGCTGAAGCTTATAGTGCACAAATGGTGGCTTTTTAAGTGATCTACTCATGCCTAATTATTTCTTTCGTTTTTCTACGATAAACTTATTCGTAGGCTTTTTCTTAGCCCGCGTCTTGTATCCTTTCGCTGGAATGCCATTTCTAGATCTTGGATGACCACCTGAAGCTCGGCCTTCACCTCCACCCATTGGATGGTCAACAGGATTCATTGCAACACCTCTCACTCTAGGTCTTCTACCCATCCATCTAGTACGTCCCGCCTTACCACTTCTTTCAAGGAAGTGTTCTGAATTCGAGACAGTACCAACGGTAGCTTTACATGTTAACAACACCATTCTAACCTCGCCACTTGGCATTTTCAAAACAGCATATTTCCCTTCCTTAGCGGTAAGCTGTGCATACGTTCCAGCACTTCTCGCAAACTTCCCTCCTTGACCTGGGTATAATTCTATATTATGAACAATGGTACCTAATGGCATATCGTTCAACATCAACGTATTTCCAATTTCTGGAGCAGCAGATGAGCCCGAGACTATCTCTTGCCCAACCTGAATTCCAGCAGGAGCAATAATATACCTCTTTTCACCATCAGTATACTCAACAAGAGCAATGCGCGCATTTCGATTTGGATCATATTCAACAGTTTTCACTGTTGCCGTCATATCCTGCTTATCTCTTTTGAAATCTATGATACGATAACGCTGCTTATGTCCACCACCGCGCTGTCGCACAGTCATTTTACCAGTATTGTTTCGTCCACCAGACTTCTTTTTACCAACTAATAGTGATTTCTCAGGAGTATCAGTGGTAATAGTATCGAACGTGCTCAACACTTTGAATCGCTGTCCTGGAGTAGTAGGTTTAAATTTTCTAACTGCCATCTTTTCTTCTCTTAAATATTAGCGTAGAAATCAATTACATCTCCGTCAACAACGGTTACCATTGCTTTCTTGAAGTGGTTTCCCCTTCCAGATAGAATCGCACCCTTGGTGAATCGCTTCTTAGTTTTTCCTGCATACACCATTGTATTCACTGATGTAACAGTTACCTTATATTGATCTTCAACTGCTTTACGAATTTCTACCTTATTGGCAGATCGCTCAACGATGAAACCGTACTGACCACGCTTTTCGCTCAGTTCAGTCATCTTTTCGGTAATAAGTGGTTTGAGTAAAACGCTCATCTCTGATTACTTTAAAGTGTCATTTATCTTCGCTATAGCACCTTCGCATAGCAAAAGCACATTAGCATTCATAATGTCGTAAGTGTTTAAGCTATCCGCAGTAACCACTTTCGCTTTCTTATAATTTCTAGCACTCAAAACCACATTTGATTTCACGTCATCTGTAATTAGGAGTGTTTTCTTATCCGCTAGCTCAAGACCATTTAGCATATCGATATAGGCTTTAGTCTTAGGAGCATCCATGTCAATGTTTTCCATGATCCGAACATTCGAACCGGCAATCTTAGCAGACAAAGCAGACTTTCGAGCAAGTCTCTTCACCTTTTTATTCAACTTAAAACCGTAATCTCTTGGTTCAGGACCGAAAATTCGTCCACCACCTACAAAAACTCCACTTTTAATGCTACCGGCACGAGCACCTCCTGTACCTTTTTGCTTCTTGATTTTTCTGGTAGAGTAACTTACCTCAGCACGACCTTTAGCCTTACTAGTTCCTTGTCGTTGATTCGCTAAATACTGCTTTACATCAAGATAAATCGCATGCTCATTTGGCTCTACACCAAACACCTCTTTATCAAGCTTGACCTTCTTGCCAGTCTCCTTGCCTGATATGTTATGTATTGCAAATTCCATTATTTCTCTATTATAACATATGATCCTTTTGGTCCAGGAACAGCCCCTTTAACCAACACTACATTCTTATCGACAAGTACTTTAACAACCTGAAGGTTTATCATTTTCACTCGCTCTCCACCCATTCTACCCGCCATTCGCATTCCTTTAAAAACACGTGAAGGAGTAGAACACGCTCCAATTGAACCTGGAGCTCTCAATCTATTGTGTTGTCCGTGTGTAGCATCTCCAACTCCAGCAAATCCATGACGCTTAACAACGCCCTGAAAGCCTTTACCTTTTGATGTACCAACCACATCCACGAATTGACCCTCTTCAAAAATGTCAACAGCTATCGAATCACCGACTGCATGATCACCTTCCCACTGTCTGAACTCAACCACTTTGCGTTTGACGTTCGTCCCAGCTTTTTGAAAGTGACCTTTCGCACTTTTTAGCGAATTTTTTTCTGACACGTCATCAAATGCAATTTGTGTCGCAGTGTAGCCGTCCTTATCCTCAGTACGGATTTGAGTAACTACACAAGGACCTGCCTCTATAACGGTACACGGAATATTCTTCCCCTCTTCAGAGAAGACACTCGTCATTCCAACTTTTTTACCAATGATGCCTAACATTTTCTAAGCTTTCTAGGTTATACTTTAATTTCAACATCAACACCACTCGGAAGCTCAAGGCCCATAAGTGCATCGATGGTTTTAGATGAGCTACTATAGATGTCCATTAGACGCTTATAGTTCGATAGTTGGAACTGCTCACGAGCTTTCTTGTTTACGTGAGGTGAACGTAACACCGTGTAAATCTGCTTCTGTGTGGGCAGAGGAATCGGTCCACTTACGACTGCTCCGGTAGTCTTAACCGTCTTCACAATCTTTTCAGCAGACTTGTCTACCAAATTGTGGTCGTAGGACTTCAATTTTATTCTGATTCGTTGCGCCATTTTATAAATGAATATTATTCTTTTTATATTAGTTTTTTCGTCCTTTTACCTCAGCAATAACTGTCTCTGCAATGTTCTTTGGACATTCATCATATTGAGCAAACTCCATTGAAGAAGTAGCACGCCCAGAGGACATGGTTCTCAATTGCGTCACATAACCAAACATTTCAGACAAAGGAACTTTCCCCTTAATTACTTTGGCTCCTGCCCTATCATCCATCCCTTCAACTACTCCTCTTCTTCTGTTTAGGTCACCAACTACGTCACCCATATTCTGTTCAGGTGTCACCACCTCAATCTTCATTATTGGCTCCAACAGTATTGGCTCACACTTTGGAAGCGCTTCTTTGAAGGCAATTTTGGCACATAATTCAAACGACAGTGCATCTGAATCCACTGCGTGGAAAGAACCATCAAGCAGAGTAACTTTCAAGTTGTCTACATTATATCCAGCAAGAACACCATTAGTCATAGCATCCTTAAACCCTTTTTCAATAGATGGAACAAACTCACGTGGAACATTTCCACCTTTTACTTTGTTTTCAAAAATCAATCCAGGCTCTTCAGCATTACCTGGTTCAATGTCCACTATTATGTCAGCAAATTTACCACGACCACCAGATTGCTTTTTAAACACCTCTCTGTGTTTTATAGAACTCTTGATTGCTTCCTTATAATTCACTTGTGGAGCACCTTGATTCACCTCAACGTTGAACTCCCTTCTCATTCGGTCCAATATAATATCTAGATGAAGCTCACCCATTCCACTAAGCACAGTTTGACCTGTTTCTTCATCGGTGTAAATAGTAAGTGTTGGATCTTCCTCAGAAAGCTTTCCTAGGGCGATTCCCATTTTATCAACATCTGCCTGAGTTTTAGGCTCAATAGCAACACCAATTACAGGGTCCGGGAAATCCATAGACTCCAATACAATTGGGTGCTTTTCAGCACAAAGGGTATCCCCGGTCTTAATATCTTTAAATCCAACAAGCGCAGCTATATCACCACATCCCAATTCCGGAATTTGATTTTGCTTATTCGCATGCATTTGGAAAATTCTAGAAATTCGCTCTTTGTTCCCAGTTCTTGTATTCAAGACATAAGAACCAGCAGCTAGCGCACCAGAGTATGATCTAGTAAAACATAAACGCCCGACAAATGGATCAGTTGCAATCTTGAAAGCAAGCGCAGCGAATGGCTCATCCGAAGATGGCTTTCGAGACTCCTCGGCTTCTGTTTTAGGATTAAATCCAACAACCGCCTCTGTATCCATTGGGGAGGGAAGAATTTCCATTACCATGTCCAACATTGCTTGAACACCCTTATTCTTGAACGCTGAACCACACATCATTGGAACAACTTTCCCAGCAATAGTCGCTGCTCTTAAGGCATCTAGAATTTCTCTCTCCGTAAGTGATTCCGAATCTTCGAAATACTTCTCCATCAAAGTTTCATCAAATTCGGCAACAGCCTCCAACAGCTCTTCTCTCAATTGACGTGCCTCATCAACAATTTCAGCTGGAATGTCAATTTCTTGAAATGTCATTCCCTGATCTTCTTCATTCCAAGTAATTCCTCTAAAATTAATTAGATCAACAACTCCCTTGAAGTTCTCTTCTGAACCAATATTTAGTTGCAAAGGAAGCGCATGG
>CALKOP010000011.1 GCA_938091155.1 uncultured Flavobacteriales bacterium
AGCCTGAATATCAAAAAGTAGGAATCGAATTTTCCCTTGCAGAACAACAATTTGGGTTGCTCATTTTAGATGTTCTATTGGTGGCTTTGTTAGGTTATTGGTTAAATGATTGGTTTGATCGTGAAATCGATAAAATCAATAAACCACATAGATTTTTGGTGTTGGCTCCCATCAAACCTATAAGGTTTTGGCTGCTCATATCAGGTATATTGATTATAATCCTCTCGCTTTCAATTTACCTAGCGAAAGTCACCAACCACCTTATTGATTTGTGGGTTCTTCCCTTAGCCATATTTTGTGTAGCGTTCTATGCACATCAATTAAAAAGGTTTAAACCCATTGGCAATGTGTTGGTCAGTCTGCTGATAGTTGGCATCATGGGGTTGGTATTGCTCTCTGAAAACATAATCAGCGGAGGCGATTTACAATTAAGCCCGCTCTTCCATCAAAATATTTGGCTTTATGCCAGCTTGATCTTTACGTTAAATCTAAGTCGAGAAATAGTAAAAGATTTAGAGGATATTGATGGTGACCGTAAAATGTCTGTTATTTCTCTGCCATCTGCATTAGGTACAAAGGCTAGTCGTGGCATAGTGATTCTACTCCTCGGCATAGCCATTGTTTTGGAATTATTTTACGCTTGGTCTCAGATGTGGCAATGGACAAATATAGCTGTGTTTGGTGTGATTTTATTAATGCTAATTGTCACTATTTTCAGACTGGTTAAAAGCAATTCCATCGTTGATTTCAGAACAACTTCTACCCTATTAAAATGGGCTATGGTCTTTGGAGTTTTACAACTTGCAGCCCTCACTTAGCACTAAAAGCCTAAGCGCTATAAAAAAACGAGTACTTTGCCGCCCAAGTCGCTTCTATGAAAATTTACAAAAATCTATCTCTATTACTTATTGTTGGACTCACCTCTTGCGGAAGTGGTGCATCTGAAGAGGATGGCACAGCTGGACAAGCAGACTCAAACTCAACTGAATTGCCTATTGCATTGCAACGCGGCATGGTTGAAGTTGATTTGAATGAGTTCTATGTAAACGCTTCTATTCTAGTTCCTGACGAAAACAGAGGTGAGCAAAACATTAATAGGAATGATGATTTCGGAGAAACGAGAGTTCAAGTCGGAACTATTTATGACGTAATCATCGCTGAGCAAATTGAAGGCGACCTTAACACATACATTCAGATGTTGTCTGAGGATATAACCTTCACTAATGAGGTTATAGAGCAAGGTGATGACTACGTTTTATATAAGTCGTCTATTACTGATTCGCACATTGACCCAGAGTATCATTTTTTTGCCATTAAAACAATTGATGGTATTGTTTATGAACTACATGACTATAATGAAGAAGGCGGCTATGCTGAAAGTGTAGCGCGATTAATGCTCGAAAGTATCAATCACATGAAGGCAAATAACACAGCAACATAGCGTTGGTTGAAATCTAATATTAAATTTGTGCAAGCATACATTAAGGCTTCGTTCAAATAATGACCCAAATGACTCCTGCAATAAAAGCCCTATTATTCATTTTGCTTACCGCCACATCATCCATTGTGATGGCTGGCAACATTGTCTTAGAGGGCAATTACCAAGGCAAAAATCTCTTTGTTAAAAACGCATTTTCCGGCACTGGTGTTGGTTTCTGTGTTTTTGAGGTAACCGTAAATGGAAGTGTAACAACTGATGAATGGAACTCAAGTGCATTCGAAATCGACCTATCCATTTTAGATCTTGATCTAGGCGACCAAATCGTTGTTGTAATCAAACACAAAGATGACTGTCCTGCTCCGAAAGTGCTAAACCCTGATGCGTTAAACCCAAAAAGCACCTACAAAACGCAAAGTATTAGCGTTAGCAATGCTGGAATGCTATCATGGAGCACTACAGATGAGTCGGGCGTATTGACATACGTTGTTGAGCAATACAGATGGAACAAGTGGATATATGTAGGCGAAGTTGATGGAGCCGGAAGAACTGCTAAGACCAATGCATACACATTCCAAGTTACTCCTCATTCTGGCGAAAATAAATTCAGAGTGAAACAAGTTGATTATACGGGTATCCCGAGATATTCTCCTACAGCAGAATTTACATCTACTGTAGCTGCAGTTAGCGGTGCAACTCCTAAGGTTGAAAACAGCATTTCTTTCTCAGCTGAAACAATGTATGAAGTGTATGACATTCACGGCAACATTGTGAAGAAGGGATATTCTAATAAAATTGATGCTACTAACTTGAAGAAAGGTATATACTACTTGAACTACGACAACTCTACTATTGATTTCATGAAAAAGAAGTAGTTTGAATAATATTTTTGAAACCCCTCCACAGCGAGGGGTTTTTTATGCGCTAAGGTTTATGAGAAAAATAGAACACATAGGTATCGCAGTAAGAGATCTGAAAGCCGCAAACGATAGCTACACCAAGCTGTTTAATGCTGCGCCTTATAAACTCGAAACCGTTGAATCAGAATCTGTTTCTACCTCGTTTTTTCACATTGGTGAAACCAAAATCGAATTACTTGAAGCTACTTCTGACCAAAGTGCGATTGCAAAATACATTGAAAAGCGCGGAGAAGGAATACACCACATAGCGTATGATGTTGAAGACATTTCAGCTGAAAGAGAGCGTCTTATTTCCGAAGGCTTTCAGGCGATCGGAGAAATAAAAAATGGAGCCGACAATAAGCTAGTCTGTTTCTTTCACCCAAAATCCGCGAACGGAGTCTTAATTGAGTTGTGCCAAGAAAGGGTTTAATTCCTTCTCTAAATCACTTATTAGCGTAAGATGTATAGTCTGAAATCCTAATAATCCAGCTGCCTCTATGTGTTGAGGCGAATCATCAATAAATAGGACGTCATTGGATTCAAGCCCTTGTTCATTTAATATGACAGACCAGGCCTCTGGCTCAGGTTTCCTATGACCAATTTCATGCGAGAGATATGACTTCTTGAAATAATCCTTGATGTGTGTTTTTGTAGAATCGTAGAGCATTTTATCAAAGCGGGCTAGGTGGATCTCATTCGTATTACTTAGTAAGTATATTGGGAGGGCTTTACCAACTCGTTTTAAATATTCGAGTCTACCTTCTGGGAAATCTAGAATAATCGCATTCCAAGCCGCAACAATCTCTTCATTGCTAGCATGAGAAATAGTTTCTTTCATAATGGCAATAAACTCGCCCTCTCCGATTTCCCCTCTTTCTAATTGATCAAATACCCCGGACTGTTTCATTTGGCTGTAGTGTCGATCAAAGTCCTTGAATTGTAAAGCCTTAAAGGCACTCACAGTGCGGTTGTAATCAATATCCAAGATGACTCCACCAAGGTCGAAGATGATGGCTTTCATTTCTGTTGCTTTCATTTAGGCTGCGAAATGTACGAATGATTAAATTCGCGCAACTTTTCAACCGAAAAGCTCGTCCCTCCAAAGTAATCGGGATGGTTAGAGTACCTTATTTTGGTCCTATAGCTCAGTTGGTTAGAGCACCTGACTCATAATCAGGTGGTCCCTGGTTCGAGTCCAGGTGGG
>CALKOP010000012.1 GCA_938091155.1 uncultured Flavobacteriales bacterium
TAGGGTCGTAAATGGTACCATCTTCCCATTCGTCATCGTCAAATTCAAAGTCTTTAAGAATTTCTAGACCAATTATTGGTCGAGACCTTAAATCTTCATCTTCATTTTCACGATCTAGTTTTGGCTCACCGTCTCGCATTGGTTCCTTCAGCCAGATGACTTTACCATCATACTTTTCACCGACTTTAAATATTTGAATTTTCGCGGATTTTTCTTGATTAAACCACACGCCAAGTAAATCGTCTGCCTGTTGTGAAAATGCGTTCGGTGCAATAAACAACAACATTGTGAACCCGATGATGTATTTCATAGTTTTTAATTGAGTTAATCTGAGGTAAAGAAATGACTTTTTTAATAATTCAAATATGCTGGTCTATACAATCATGCTGCCAAATTGTAACTTGGAATTGAAAAACACAAGACCAACTACTTCTGGAGGGACACTTTAACAACCTTTTTTTCATCAAAATTAAATAGATAGTTTCCGCTTGGTAAATTAGATATATCAAGGGTTTTCGATTCATCACCTGAGAGTTCTTGGGACACAATAGTTGATCCTTTTGCATCTAGTATTGTAAGCTTTTTGAAAGCTTCAATTTTCGTTAGAATAATAAAATTTTGAGCTGGGTTTGGATACAGTTTTACTGTTTCCTCTTCGATTTCATCAATATCTAGGGTGGTGATAAGCTGCAGAAGTGTGTCTAGCGCCACAGGATTAGAAACTATTTGAGTGACTGTATAGACCTGTTGATTTGAATAAGTGAATGATGTAGGTACAGAATCTAAAATGGCGCCCTCACTGAGGTCAAATGACATGGAGTCTGAGAACAAGCTGAGATCAGTGAAATCAATTGTAAGCCCATCATTTTGAACGCCATAATTGAAGTTTGCAATGGGTGGATGAGACAACATTATATCATCAATTGACATATCGCTTCGATAATCGGCTCCTGTAATGCCCCTAAATCTTAGGTTCACGAAGTTGCCAACATAAGGCGCGAGCGAGATTTCGGCCAATTCCCAATTGTTACCTTGATTTCCACCTATGCTGAAAACGTCTTCGACCCATTGTGTACCATCATATAAATCAACGTGAAGTTCACCCATGTCGGCCCCCTCCATATGATACCAAAAAGTTAATTCAGGCTGTGTGGCTTGGGTTAAATCGATGCATGGAGATGTGAGTATGGCAGTTTGGAAGCTACAACCACCGCTTGGCTCCAAATACAAGTATTTACCAGCGGAGTTTTCTAATGTATGATCTTCACTTGGTCCTGTAAAATCTGATGGCGTGTCTCCTGAGTTTGTTCTCCAGTCCGATTCATCCACCAATCCAGTAGGTTCGTTCACCCAATCGTTATCTAGTTCACAAACGGCTCCACCACAGTCAGATGTTGTTTCGCATAAATCAAACGACTCAAAATCTTCGCTCCACAATACGCTTAATGTTTCCGAATCTTCAAAAGGATAAATGGCTGATATCGTGTCATTGAAAGAGTTTCCATCATTAGCTGCATCAATTACAATTTGAACGGTATTATTTCCTGCGACTAGAGCCATTTTGGAACTAAAAGTGAAATCATGATCTGAGCCACTGGTGATGCTCTGAATGAAAGATTCATTAATTGTTTGACCGCTTCCTGAAGTCATGACCGCGTCAAGTCCGGTTAATGTATTTACCCCCTCGTTTAGTATAGTAAAAGAGACAGATAAACTATCGCCATGACAAGCGGAAATGCTGCCACTACTAGGTGTGATTACACTAATTCCAGCATCATCATTGACGATACAATTAAAAATTCCAGGGGCCTTCTGCACCGCAACTATTCGTTTTCCCTCTGCGTTGTTATCGCCTAATGATGATACACCATACCAAAGATTATCACTCATTGGGTTTGATAGATAATCAATAAACTCTGTTTCTGCTGTTGTTCCAATTTCCTCCATGTATTTATTGCCTAGGGCATATACATCATAACCTGTGGCACTCGAAGCGGAATTCCATGAAAGGCCTATTGAATCTGGGCAAGAGAACTCTACGACCAAGTTAGTTGGGGTGCGAATAACACTGAATTCATCCGACTCAACAATCTCACTACCGTAAGTCAGCTTAAGTTGGATATTTCCGGTTGCCAAATTCGGAATGGTCCAATTATGAAAACCTTGTGATACAGAAACGCTATTTATGACTGTGTTCCACGATGAACCGCCATCAGGACTGTATTCAATCTTTATTGTTCCAGCAGTGTAAGGTGAGTCCCATCGAATTTTCTCTGATGTGAAAGGGACCAAGGACTCTCCACCAATAGGGTACGTTAATGTCAATTCATTGGCTTCAAACCAGTAGACTACAAAGTATTCCTGTGGACCATCTGGGACGTTCGACCCTTTCACTTTCACTAAGTAATTACCAGCAGTAGGATTGAAAAACTCAACTTGCTCCATGTTATTCAAATCGTCAACACCAGGCACGCCAGGGGCATTCAATGTTGTGGTGTTTGGAGCAGGATTTAAAAGGTAAGGAAGATTCTCAGTTGAATTAGGATCGGTGATTGTGAGGTCCAGATCGTTAATTAGAACGACCGATGCGCTCACTGAAGCCTCAGGATCTGTCCAATATAACATGAATCGTGCGCTGCTCATTCCAGGAGGAACGATTAGCGTGAACTCTGAGCTATCTCCATCTGAAATATCACCAGATGTAAACGAGGTGTTTTCGATTACGTCATAGGCTTTTCGCGCATTGATGCGACCCCAGCCATAGATATAGTCAGGTCCAACATTGCCAAGGTCATCAGCTGTGTTCAATACAATTGCTTTCATTAAACCCGAAGGAGGTAAATTCCCTTGTTGGTCTTCAAACGCTTCGTATAGCACCGCCAACGTTCCCGAAACACCAGGACAGGACATAGATGTGCCAGACTTAACTCCATAGTTATTGCCATCAAGTGTGGAAGTCACCGAGGTGCCTTTGGCGCTTATATCTGGCTTGATTCTTCCGTCTTCTGACGGTCCACGACTGCTTGAAGTGGCAACTTGATCATTCTCATTTAAATTAGCAACGGTTATTACATTTTTGCCAATTTTATGACCACCGGTAATATTTCCCCACGTGCTACCTGCTCCATAACCACAATTACTTGTACCGCTGTTGCCAGCAGAAAAAACATGAACTAGGTGTTCATAGTCGAATACTTGTTGGTCCATTTGTCGAGCAAGGGCAGTATATCCAGCATTGCAACCATTACTATAAGAGGTGGAAGTAATCATTATGTCTTTCGAAAAATAATGCAAACTCATGCTATCATATGCCTGGTATTCAGGAGCTGCCTTGTACACATATAAATCGGAACCTTTTGCTTGTCCCTCATGGTATGGATTGAGGTTACCCGCGCCATTTATGGTGCCGCCCACATGGTCACCATGATCGCCCAGACTTGATTGCCAAAATTGCTCAACGATTCTACCTTCATGATCGATATGTGGCCCGATAGAACCGTCATCTTGGAGGGCAACATTTATACCCGAGCCATCATATTCGATGCCGTTGGTGTTATCACCAGAGATATAATTTACGCGGTGAGAAGTGCGACCCGTGTAGTTTTCAGGCATACCGGCATCATATTTCCAATCAACCCATTTTACAAAAGGTAATTCAATTATATCAGAGAAGTTTGCAGGATTGATTGCGATTGTGATGTAGCCTAAATCTTCTTCTATCTCGATTAACTCAGCATTTAAATTGCTGAGGGATACCCAAATTGATTTTGGGCTAATTGGGGAAAATGGATGAATATTAATAATGATCAAGTTTTCAGCCTTAGCGCGAAAAGGGGGAACTGAAATGTTCAACTCTGTTTTGAACTCGTCTAAGAAGGGCA
>CALKOP010000013.1 GCA_938091155.1 uncultured Flavobacteriales bacterium
TGTGTCAAGTGGAATGAGACCCTTTGCCACAATTGGATATTTGGTTAATGTGGCAATGCCAAATTTATGCCTGCCACCATGAATAATTGCCGTAAAGTGTTCGTGAAGCTTTTTTGCCTCTTGCACTAATAATAATGTGTCTGTCGTATTTAATACATCTGGCGCACCTGAAGTATAGTACTCTTGGAAACAGATGATATCCGCATCTTCCTCTTTGAAAAAATCTAAAATATCATTTCGGGTTTCTTTGTTGTTGGTCCAGTCATATAGGTCGAATAAGCGAACATTGAGGCTTACCACTTTTATGCTACCCTCCTCATGAACCCTTGATCCGAAGTTTACATGATTCATCAGATTTGGTATTGACACTAGCAGTGCAATGGCACCAAATAACATGTAGTTCGGGCGCATAATGAGCCAAAACAGGATCAAACCCATGTTTAAAGCGAAAAGTGGAATAAAAGCCAGACCAAAAAAAGCAGGAATCAAAAGTGTGTTCGGATCTATGTAAGGAGCTACATCACTGACTAATAAAGTTAAAATGAGCAAGAGGTTCATTGATAGCAAAAGCAATCGAAGAAGTCGGCTTCCCCTCATCACATCCTCATTTTTTGTTACTCACATTAAAGAGAAACGCTTTCTCTTCTTTAGTCAAGTTATCATAACCGGACTTTGAAATTTTCTCCAAAATAGCATCTGTTCGTGCTTCAGCCTCTGCGGAAGTCTGCGTACTCCGAGATTTCTTGACTTTAATGTCGTTATCTACCACTCTAAGGATTGGCTTCTTTTTGAAGAATACTCCAATGCTTTGAAAGATCCCTAGAAATGCCGCTGCTGGATCTTTTCCAGCATCTAGAGATCGGAAATAGAAATAACCAAATGCGGCACCTCCTAAGTGAGAAAGTTTACCACCTGTGTTCATCGAGATATCCAGCAATGTATTCATTACAAACAGACCTAAGGCGACATATTTCAGTCGAACCGGACCCAGGAGTATGAGGTTCATTTGAAAATCTCCAAAGCGAAATCCAGCAAAAGCTACAACAGCCATAATGCCCGCAGAGGCGCCAACCAATGGCGTGTCAACAATCATTTCACCGCCAAGGTACTGCAGGCTGTAAACAAGTAAGTAAAAGATGGCGCCAGCAATGCCGCCAAGAAAGTATAGCCCCAATAATCGCTCGCGACCCATAAAGTCATACACAATGCGGCCAAATGAATAGAAAATGATCATGTTCCAAAAAAGGTGACCAATGCTACCATGTAAAAACATGTAGGTGAACGCGGACCATGGACTGGTTAGGAAAGACGGTAAGTAGGAATGCATGGCGAACCAACGCAGAATCTCAGTTCCAAAGGCCGGAAAAATATTCGCAAAGATGTTTTGAATGACAAACACCGAAGCGCAAATAATAATGATTTGCCCTATGAAATTGTTTCCGCGAAATATGTTCTTAATATCGTCCAGCATTGCCGTTCAAAATAAATATGTTCTCAGCGATATCAACGCCACCGAACCCCAGATTGTTGCCAAATTTTGATAACAATGAAGCCGAACAACATACCACCTAAGTGGGCGAAGTGAGCCACATTGTCTCCGGGGTTACTGTCAAAGGCAGAGTAAAGCTCGATTAACCCATATCCGGTCACAAAGTATTTCGCTTTGATAGGGATAGGAATGAAAATCATGTACAAACTCACATTGGGAAACATCATTCCAAAAGCGAGAAGTATCCCAAATAACGATCCTGAGGCACCAACAACATTTGGCGCATCCATTATGCTTGCTCTATATTCTGTCAAAAATTCGGTGGCAGATCTGATCAAATTCTGATCGTTCGGATTTATTTCTAACCCCGGTAATACACTATCTACAAAGTTTTGAGCTTGTGGTAAATAGTCGGGGTGAAGGTATTGACCCCATTCATGATTGTTTGCAAAACTCACCATGTCCATCACATTCGGGTTGTCGATCATGGCTTGCATTTGGTTCGCTAGCGGAAATAAGTCTATAGCAATGATGCCATAATGCAGAATTGCCGCACCAAAACCTGTGATGAGGTAGTAGATCAGAAAGCGTTTGCTTCCCCAAACTCCTTCAATGGTGCTACCAAACATCCAGACTGCAAACATGTTAAATACCAAATGCGAAATATCGTATTGGCTATGCATGAACATGTAGGTAACAAACTGGTAGGGCTGGAAAACATCACTTTGGAAATAATGAAGCCCGAAAATATGCCAGAAATTGACTCCAAAACCTTGCATGAAAGAGAATGAAGCCAAGTACATGAGCACATTCAAAATCAATAAGTTCTTCACTACCGGTGGCATAGAGCTCCAGCTTTGTCCACCCATCATCATGCGCTAAAAAGTTTGTCAATCATTCCTGTATTCATTAGAACGAAGGTTGGTTTTCCTGTTAAGTCGAACTGTGGTTGTTTACAACGCATCAGTTGACGATACATCGCTAGCATTTCTTGTGCCTTTAGTGCAACACCTGACCTGATGGCAGTATGTTGAGCCATTAGTTTAATTACCTGCTGCTGCAATTTGACTGCACTTCCCGGCTTGTTATCTCGCAAGTCATCTATAAATCCAGCAATGGTTTCATCAATGTTTAGATCTAAACAAGCGGCAGGAATTCCTCTTACGATATACGAAGTACTGCCAAAGTGCTCGATCTCGAAGCCGATCTGTGCCAGAGGTTCTATCGCTGACTTTAGAATTTCAGCATCTTGGGGAGTTAGTTCAAGCGTAACCGGAAATAGTTGTTGTTGAGCAACCTGCTGGTTGGCCATTATGCTTTCTTCAAAGCTTTCAAACAAGACGCGAGCATGCGCCCGATATTGGTGCAACAAAAAGATTCCCTCAGTGCTTTGAACCAAAACGTACCGGTTGCCAATTTGACGCACTACAATTTGATCATCATCTCCGCTCAACTCTAGCGTTTGCTCTTGAGGCTGCTCCTGTTCCAAAGCGCTTTCCATTCCAGTATACAGGGCTTCCCAGCCGGCAGTCATTGGTTTCTGAAAGCTTGACCCACGCTCCCAGTCCTGATTCCTTGGATTCTCGGTCGATTCAAACGGATTGTAGTTGGTATTAACCGTAATTCCTGGTTGCTCTATGTGCTGTCCCTTTTTGGGAGGCAACACGTCAAAAGCAGGCTCGGGTTCAAAGTCAATGGATGGGGAAACATGATACTGACCGATGGAACGCTTTACAGCGCTTCTTAAAATGGCGTATACGGCACGTTCATCTTCAAATTTTATCTCAGTTTTGGTCGGATGGATGTTTACATCAATGGTGCTTGGTTCCACTTCGAAATAAATGAAGTAGGAGGGGTGGTGCCCGTGAGGCACTAATCCCTCAAATGCTTTTTGAATAGCAGAATGGAAATACGAGCTTTTGAAATAGCGACCATTCACAAACAGAAACTGTTCGCCACGGCTTTTCTTTGCTGCATCTGGTTTACCGATAAACCCGCTGAGCTTCACCAAGTCGGTTTCTTCCTCCAGCGGCACTAATTTCTCGTTGTATCCCTTACCTAAAATTCCAATGATGCGTTGCCTAACCTTGGCGGCTGGCAGGTGAAAAAGAGATTGTCCGTTATGGAATAGCTTGAATTCAAGGTAGGGATTGACCAATGACACTCGCTGAAACTCATCGATGATGTGGCGCATCTCCACCGCATCACTTTTTAGAAACTTCCTTCTAGCTGGAACGTTGTAAAACAGGTTCTTGATGGAAATCGTTGTTCCGGTGCTCATCGCACAAACATCTTGATACTTCACCTTCGAGCCTTCTACTAAAATGTTGGTCCCCACCTCACGATCAACCGATCTCGTTTTCAAATCCATTTGAGCCACTGCCGTAATGCTGGCCATAGCTTCTCCTCTAAAACCCATTGTTTTAATTCGGAAAAGGTCGTCTGCATTCGAAATTTTG
Source organism: uncultured Flavobacteriales bacterium (assembly GCA_938091155.1). Lineage (GTDB taxonomy): Bacteria > Bacteroidota > Bacteroidia > Flavobacteriales_G > Salibacteraceae > SHAN690. The sequence goes on from CALKOP010000013.1 coordinate 3,949, forward strand.
GATGTCGCATGTCGCTCTAAGCTCATACGGGCATCCGCCTCCGTCATTCCCTGGCCATTGTCAACACACTGAATCAATGTCTTGCCGCTATCTTTTATAATAAGCTGAATGCCTGTAGCACCAGCATCCACGCTGTTCTCAAGCAATTCCTTTACTACAGAGGCTGGTCGTTGAATTACTTCACCAGCTGCAATCTGGTTAGCGATAGAATCTGGAAGCATTTTAATGATGTCTGACATACCATGCAAAGGTGGTATTGCAGTTGGATTGGTCAAGGGAATTTACATCAGATTTCTAATTCAAATTGAGAAGGGAGCGAAGTATCCTTTCACCCGTTCATAATCCTTAACCTTGCACTACAATTCCCGTCCATGAAATTTGACGACTACCGCATTGCAGACGGCATTAAAACTGCCATATCAAAGTTGGGCTACAAAAAGCCAACAGATATTCAGTACAAGTCTATTCCGCCTATTTTAAAGGGTGAGGATGTGTTGGCGATAGCGCAGACAGGGACTGGGAAAACGGCTGCTTTTGCTATTCCGATATTGCATTTACTCCAATCTAGAAAAGTAGATGGCCGAGCCAGTGGTATTAAGTGCTTGGTAATGACACCAACCCACGAGTTGGCGCTGCAGGTTGATGGTGTTTTTAAAACGCTTGGGAAGCACACTCGCGTTGAAACATACTGTATTCATGGTGGAGTAGAGCAAGATCCACAGAAAGAAAAACTGGAAGAAGGAGTAGATATATTGATCGTTACTCCGGGTCGTATGTTCGACTTGTTGAGTCAAGGCTCATTGAAACTGAATCGTGTGGAGATTTTGGTTTTGGATGAAGCCGATCACATGCTTGATTTGGGCTTTATCAAAGACATCCGCGATGTGATGCATAACCTGCCCACAAACAGACAAACGCTCTTTTTCTCAGCAACTATCAACGATGAGATTAAGAATTTAGCCTATTCACTGGTACGGAATGCCATCAGAATACAAATTTCGCCTAAAGACCCTGTAGCTAAGAATATTGAGCACGCGGTGGCTTTTATTGAGATGGATGATAAACGCTATTTCTTAGAAGGTTTGATTAATAATCATCCAGAAAAGAAAATGCTGGTTTTTGTAAGAACCAAGGTGCGTGCCGAGCGGGTTAAAAAGGCGATGGAGCGGGTCAAAATTGAAACAGATACCATTCACAGCGACCGTGAACACGCGGATCGCGAGCGAACGATGAATCGATTTCGCAGCGGTGAATTGAAGGTGTTGATAGCTACAGATGTTAGTGCGCGTGGTATCGACATACCGAATGTGGAGTTTGTCATCAACTATGACCTTTCAGAAACCAGTGCGCAGTATGTGCACCGAGTAGGAAGAACGGGACGTGGTTCAAACAAAGGACAGGCCTATTCATTTTGCAGCACAGAAGAAAAGGAAGTGCTCGCAGAAATAGAAGAGAACTTGGGTAAGCCCATTTCGCGCCTTCAGATTTCAAAGGGCGAATACGAGAACACCGTGTCGGCCACAATTGAGGTAGAAGAATCGAAGAAATACGATGTAATGGCACTCATTGAAGAGTATGAGGATGTCATAGCTAAGCACAAGAAACGAAAGGGTAAAAAGAAAAATAAGAAATAATTTTCCTCCCAACTTCTCCTAATCCAACTACCAATACCACCAAATCAACGCTACTTTCGCGAGCTTGAAATTTGATCTTCAACATACGGACCCGGGCAGTAAGGCCAGGGCAGGAGAGATAACCACCAATCACGGGGTTATTCAGACTCCGATTTTTATGCCAGTTGGCACGGTAGCGTCCGTAAAGACGGTGCATCAACGTGAATTAGCCGATGACATAAAGGCCCAAATCATACTTGGAAACACGTACCACCTTTACTTGCGTCCCGGTATGGAAGTACTGGAAGCAGCGGGAGGTTTGCATAAATTCATGAATTGGGATAGACCTTTGCTTACTGATAGCGGTGGCTATCAAGTTTATAGCTTGGCTAAGAGTCGGAAAATCACAGAAGAAGGTGTTACATTCCAATCACATATTGATGGGTCTCGGCAATTCTTCACACCAGAAAGCGCCATGGACATTCAGCGTCAGATTGGTGCGGATATCATCATGGCTTTTGATGAGTGCCCTCCATATCCATGTGAAGAACGTTATGTTGAGAACAGCATGCACCTCACACATCGATGGTTAAAACGATGTTGCGATCACTTTGATGCCACCGAAGGGTTGTACGGATACTCTCAAACTCTATTTCCAATTGTTCAAGGTGGTACCTATCGGTATTTGCGTGAAAAATCAGCGGAATTCATCGCTTCTATGGATCGCGAAGGAAACGCCATTGGAGGTCTTTCTGTTGGTGAACCGCATGATAAGCTTTACGCTACTACTGATTTAGTTTGCAATATCTTACCTGAAGATAAACCTCGGTATTTAATGGGTGTAGGTACACCTGATAATTTACTGGAATGTATCAGTTTGGGCATTGATATGTTCGACTGTGTATTGCCCACTCGAAATGCACGGCACGGCATGTTATACACTTGGGATGGCATCATGAATATGAAAAATGAGAAATGGAAAAACGAACACTCTGTTCTTGATCCATTGGGTACGTCATATGTTGACTCAGATTACACAAAGGCTTATGTGCGTCATCTCATTTGCAGCAAGGAGCTTCTAGGGGCTCAAATCTGTTCAATTCATAATCTGGCGTTTTATCTTGATCTATTAACTGAAGCTAGAAAGCATATTGTAGCTGGCGATTTCGCAAATTGGAAGTCCCAGGTAATTCCAAAAATCACTCAGCGACTCTAGGTGAAGATTCTCGATCTCTATATCATCAAGCGTTTCCTGCTGACCTTCTTTTTCATTTTGGGCATTATTATGTCCATTGCCATCATATTTGATGTGAGTGAGCAGATTGATGATTTAGTCAAGAATGATGCTCCTTTCTTTGGGGTTTTATATGAATACTATTTGAACTTTGTTTTGTTCTATGGTAACCTCTTCAGTCCGTTACTGGTGTTTTTATCGGTCATATTTTTCACTTCGCAATTAGCAAGTAGAACGGAAATTGTTGCGATACTTAGTGGTGGTATCAGCTTTAACAGGCTCATGTTGCCCTATTTTATTGCGGCTACCATATTAGCAGCAATGTCTTTCGGATTGAACAACTACTTGGTGCCAAGGGCTAATGAAACGCGCATCGCATTTGAAGGGAAATACATCCACACCTACAAGCGATCACTCACAACCCGCATTCACAGGCAGATCAGGCCGGGTGAGATGATCTATTTTGACAAATACAATAGGATCAAAGATATCGGTTACTCTTTCACGTATGAGCTTTGGGACGGCATCGATCTCAAGACTAAAATCTTTGCCAATTATGTGAAGTGGGACACCATTAATGAAAATTGGATATTGGAGAATTATTACATCCGTCATTATCACGAGGACGGTGAAAGCTTTATTCAGGGGCAGACGTTAGATACTTCATTCGCTTTTTTACCCGATGAATTTTCAGCTAGAGTTGAGGATATTCAGATGATGAATGTGCATGAATTGGACGATTATATTGAGTCTGAAATAATCAAGGGGTCGAAAAACATTCCTTTTTATTTGATTGAAAAACACAGTCGAAACGCCCTACCATTCTCCACCTATATTCTCACCATAATTGGTGTGTCCATGAGCAGTCGAAAAGTCCGCGGTGGATTGGGTGCACACATCGCGGCAGGATTAGCACTAGCCGTGACCTATATTCTTGCCATGAAGGTAACTACCGTCTACGCTACAAATGCAGGTCTAAATCCGCTTGTGGCGGTTTGGATACCCAACGTGCTATATGGTTGTTTGGCTGTTTACTTGTTTGCTAAGGCGCCAAAGTAGCAGTCGTCTTATCTTCGTTTATCACAGAACGGTATTGAATCATTTGAATAGATTCGATCAACTTCGAAACTAAGCTTTTGCCTAAACCAATAAAAAATAGTGTAACGCTTCCCGGTAATAATCTGATGACCCATAAAGCATTAGAGGCACGTCAGGCTTATTTGGAAGAATTTGAGGCTAGATTGCCTGATAAATTCGACAATGGTTTAAGGGTGAGCGATGCAATGGGAAACATCGAGTCCTTTATCGGTTCAGTTTCTGTTCCAGTCGGGCTCATAGGTCCACTAACTATCAATTGGGGTGACATTCAAGAATCTGTATTTGGGGCGTCAGCGACTAAGGAAGGAGCGCTAATTTCCAGCATTAATAGAGGGTGCAGAGCAATAGCCTCGGAAACATCTGTGAAAACTAAAATCACATCGAAGTGCATGACGCGTATGCCCATGTTCGCTTTTCACAATACAGAGGAATGCGAGCGATTTGTAAGCTGGTTTTGGGATAACGAAAAGGCGATAAAGTCGAAAGCAGAAGAGGCATCCAATCACGCGGAATTATTGGAATTTGAAATTATTCAAATAGATGAAACCGCTCATGTCAAGTTTGTGCTTGATACGAGCGATGCTTCTGGTCAGAACATGACTACCGCCTTTACCTCGCATGCCAGAGAGTGGATTTTTAAAGAATTTAAGAAGAAGGAAATTGAGCTGGTTCAATTCGGGATTGAAGGAAATGGAGCCTCTGATAAAAAAAGTGAGCCGCCAGTCCATCGAGGATGGGCGAGAGATTTGAGTTAGTGCTGAGTTCGAATTGAGCGATGAAGTAATTAAAAAGTACTTGCGTACGGACGCACAAGGAATGTATGATGCCTATGTGCGATCAGAGAAAATTGCAGAACATGTCGGCATGATTGCGTTCAACATTAATGTGGTGAATGCAATTGCGGCCATTTTTACGGCTACTGGGCAAGACATTGCCTGTGTGGGTGAATCGAGTACAGGTTTCTGGACGTTAACTCGGCTAAAGGACTCTATTCGATTCGAAGTGCTATTGACCAATTTGATAGTAGGAACCGTGGGCGGTGGAACTGCATTGCCCGCGCAAAACTCAGCTTTACGACTGATGGATTGTGCTGGAACTGACAAGGTGGCTCGTTTTGCTTCTGTGATTGCCGGGTTTACTCTGGCACTGGAACTAAGCACGTTTGCAGCAGTAGCTGGCGGGCAGTTTGCTCGTGCTCATCAAGTTTTTGGTCGTAACAAGCCTAAAAACTGGTTGGTACGTTCTGAGTTTGATCAATGCTTCGTAAAGCCAATATTGCAGCCTTGGATAGAAGAAGGCATCGTTGAAATTGATTTTTCAAGCCAGGCAAGGCTGGACAACGGGATATTGACCGACTTGTCATCAAAGGTGGTCAAGAAAATGGTCGGTTTTATTGCCATGACTGCCCGGACAGAGAAAGGTAAATCCCTCTCAATTTTAGCAAAGAGTAAAGCGCTGGATTCGGCGATAATGAAGGGTGTTCACTCCATGGCGAGTCATGTGGATACCGGATTAGCTGATGCCATTCTTGCTCATTCCACCTATTCAGAATATGCGGGCTCTCACATCAAAGAGATTGAGGTGTTTGAATACTTGTCAAATGCGGGATTTACACACATGCCAAAGTATTATGGCTCCAAAATTTAGCCTGATCGTGAGATATATCTGCTGTTTCAAGAGCTGCTGAGTCCACCGAATTTAAGTCATTACAATATTGAGCTATCACCAGATTCTTGGTCTATGAATGACACTAAAGCTGTGATTAATACCTTGGTAGATTTCCAATCATTGACCATTTCAGAGGCTTCGCGCCAAAATTTGCCGAATGTCCAATCCATTGATTCAAATGCGCTGAGCGATTTATACATCAGGCTACTTGAACAATGTAAAATTGAGTCTGAGTCCATTTCAGTGGAGGATGTGAATTGGGTGATATATAATATTAATAATAAGATTGAGGTAAGTGATATTAATGTGTTGGTTCATAATTACTTTAATAGTCGAAACATCGTTATCAGAGTAGGGGGTGAGGTTGCTATTTATGACTGGGAATTAGCAGTAACTGGATCGTCATTAAGAGACTTGGTTGAGTTCCCTTCGTTTATGATCACGGATGATTGGAGTAATGAACAAATCTTAGAAATGGTGGCCTCTCATAAATCAAGGTTAGAGAAAGCAACAGGTCGTGTGTTTGAGGAAGACAAGTGGAGTAATGAGCTGCGGCAATCGCTCATTCAGTTTATCGCTGGGCGAGCTAGCTTTTACTTACTTGGTGAGTCCATGCTGAATTATGGTTTTTCCCAAAGAATATTCAAATCCGCCATGCGTATGATTAAAATGCACCGTTAATGTGTGATGGGTTTTTATTGCCTATCGTCATGTTTGTTTTGCCGCTAGTGCTGGCAAACCTTTCGCATATGATATGTATCAAGCTGGATTTGTTTCCATCATTTGCGCGACCCATCTCCGAGCGGCATTTTGGAGAAAGTAAAACTTATCGAGGATTTGTATTGCTCACTGTTTTTACAGCCGCTTATTGCGTAGCAATGGTCTATTTGTCCAAATTGAAGTTTGTTCCATTCGCTATGGTTGTCGGAGCTGTTTTGGGCTTTGTTTACGCTTTAGCAGAACTCCCAAATTCATTCATGAAACGAAGGTTGAATATTGAAATTGGTCAACAAGGACAATGTAAGTGGCTTCAATTATTTGTTGATAAATTTTATGTTTTATTTGTTTTAATTTCAGTGTATTATGTTATTATATATATTTCTATTATTCAGGTAATTTTTTTGTTTTTATTGTCCTTTTGAATCCACGTTTTTCTATCATTTACAGTTTGGAAATTAGGTCTTAAAAAGAACTGGTGATGTACAAACGAGAATTGTACACCATACCAAATTCTGCTGAGTTTTTATCGGCTCATCACCTTTCCGCTTGTTGCTGCTTTTGCTTTCATGGGCGAAGAGGGTTTGTTTGCCATTTTCTTCTGCATCAATTTGGTTACGGATATTCTGGATGGACTGATTGCGAGGGTCTATAATATGCAAACAGAATTGGGCGTAAAGCTTGATTCCTTGGCCGATATGGGGCTGTACATCAATACGCTCATAGGTGGCTTCATCTTTAGATGGGACGTTGTAGAGCCCCACATTTTGATGGTGCTTGTTTTTGCGTTTTTCTACCTCAGCATGGAGCTTTACACCTTTTGGAAATTTAAAAAAACATGCTAGTTTTTACTTGTATTCGAGCAAGATAGGCGGATACATTCAAGGTGCTTTTTTCTTTTTCGCTTATCAATTCCTGCCCTAGTTATTCTATGTGTCAATGATTTGGGGTGTTTTGTCTTTCATAGAAGCAATGGCTTGTACATACATTTTGAAAGAGCCAGCCAGCAATGCCAAAGGACTTTATTGGTTGAGAAAAGCGCTAAAGGATTAAATGGTTTTTTAACTTGCACGCTCTTATGGAATTATACACAGCACTGCTTACGAACGATGCCATTATTCTGGGTATTTTGATGGGATTACTCGGATTCATCTTTTACACCTCATCCATCAAAGAAGGACCTTGGAATAAGTTTTATAAAATCATTCCGTCTCTGTTATTGTGTTATTTCCTGCCTAGTGTATTTACCTCACTCGGCATAATAGCGCCTTACTGGCACGATCTAGATGCTGTGGCTACACATCTCGCTGAATTAGGTGCGAACGTCCCTGAGAACTTCTCTAAAGCTGATTTACAGGCAATCATTAATTCGATGGGAATCAGCAAAGAGGCGCTGGAGCCATATGTGGTAAGTTCGAAACTGTATTTCGTGGCTTCTCGTTACTTCCTGCCTGCTGCTCTGATTTTACTGACTTTGAGTATTAGTTTGAAAGAGTTAGCAAAGCTTGGTTCCAAACCTGTGGCTATGTTTCTGACAGGAACAGTCGGAGTAATTATTGGCGGGCCGCTGGCCATTTTAGCGTGTTCAGCAATTGCTCCTGAAGTAGTTGGCGGTGCTGGCCCCGAGGCAGTTTGGCGAGGAATGACCACCGTTGCGGGCAGTTGGATTGGCGGTGGCGCCAATCAAGCGGCCATGTTCGAGGTGTTTGAACCTAGTTCAAGTTTGTATTCAGTTATGATTACGGTTGATGTGATTGTAGCCGAAATCTGGATGGCGTTTTTGCTTTTTGGAGTGGGTAAATCTGAACAGATTGACCGATGGCTACAAGCGGACTCTTCCAGTGTCACTGCTTTGAAGAACAAGATGCACGAGTTCAGTCAGAAGATTGCGAAAATTCCGACCATGTCTGACTTCATCATCATTTTAGCATTGGCCTTTGTGCCGGTGGCAATATCACATTTAATGGCAGACAACATAGCGCCATTCATTGGTGAGAACTTACCTCAACTCAAAAAATTCAGTTTAGACAGTCACTTCTTTTGGCTGATTGTGCTAGCGACCACCATCGGATTGATCATGAGTTTTACCAAGTTGAGAAACTACGAAGGAGCAGGCGCTTCCAAAATAGGGGGTGTTTTTATCTACTTCTTGGTTGCCACTATTGGAATGAAAATGAACGTGATGGAAATCTTTGATAACCCAGCTATCTTCTTAGTGGGCATATTGTGGATGGCGATTCACGTGGGCTTGATGGTCATAGTAGCGAAAAGCATTCGTGCGCCATTTTTCTTCTTGGCAGTTGGGTCTAAAGCGAATATTGGCGGAGCGGCTTCTGCGCCCATCATTGCGGCAGCTTTCCATCCGTCATTAGCTCCTGTTGGAGTTATACTAGCCGTTTTAGGTTATGCATTGGGAACTTACGGAGCGTACATCTGTGGATTGTTGATGCAGGTTGTGGCGCCTTAAAAAACCATATACCCTACAATGAAGATGATGATCGCATAGCGAGCAAAAGCACCTGCTGCGTAGAATACCGCACTTGGTCTATCGACATAATAAAGCAGCATTGGAACTACCAAAAAGAGTAGGAAAAAGAGGTGCGGCGGCTTATTGAAGGTGTTGAGTACAAATTCTTTGAAGTCTTTATTCACCACGTAAACCTTTGGGATATCATGAAATATAAAGGACTTCGCAAAGCTAACATGAGAGTCTTTGGTCAATAGTTCTCCAGCACCTCGAGACACCGAAACAACATCGCCAGAGTTGAATTCAACGCTATATCCGGTCACATATTGATTACCCAAAATGTTGGTGGTTTCGATCATTTTGTTGGTTACATAACCCGAATGCGTTTCAGTCAACAGGAAGGCATCAGCCCCAATTAGCAGAAAGAATAAAAGTGAAACATGAACCATGGCAATGGTCCAGGGGTAATAGATCGTTTTTTTGAAATGCGCGAAGTGCCTTGCTTCTTTTTGTAATTGAAGTCTATCCAATCTCTGTGAGGTTTCGCGCGCCTTACGGATAGCCTCTTGCCTTGTTATTTTTTGCTTATCTCTATCTCGACTTTTCCGTTTAGGAGCGGGCGCTTCTTCGCCTTCAGCAAAGGTTTTTTCAGCAGTTATAATGATTTCGTAGGCCTTCTGAACGTTCAAAAACATTTCATGTGCTTTGGGTGAGGCGTTCAAATCTGGATGATACTTAAACGCCAGTTTCCTGAAGGCGCGTTTTACCTCATCTCGATCAGCGCCCACTTCTACGCCTAATACCTCATATGCCTTTGAAAAACGTTGCATTAATCTATAAACGAAATTATAATATCAAAGGTTGACTTGAATCATTGAACGGTTAAACGTTCCTTTGCTATGTGATTGCAAAAGGAGATACAGTAAGGCTGATTGATGAGCCGGGTCAAGGGAATGTGATTGAGGTCAATGGCAGTAATGCGTTGATTTCTATTGATGGAATGGAGATGAAATATCCTATTTCTGAATTAGTGAAGGTTGAGTTTGATCAATTGGTGAAGCCCGCTAGCAATGAGATTGTGAATCGCGCAGATGCGAAATTGAAAGGGATAGCGGCTCGAAATCATCTGCGTAAAAGTCCTCCAATTCTGGAATCTATCTACGAGCTTGATTTGCACATGCATGAGTTACTAGATCAATTTGAACACATGAGCAATAAGCAAATGTTGGATTACCAATTGAGCTGCGCCAAGAGTTTTATTGCCGAGGCTCGAGAGAATCACTACAAAAACGTAATCCTGATTCATGGAGTAGGTGAAGGCATTCTCAAAGCGGCAATTCGAGATTGGTTGGATACCCAACAAAAAGTGAGCTATCAAGATGCGCCACATAGAACTTATGGCTATGGCGCCACTGAGGTTATTCTCTGGAGATAACAATTACCTATTCGATTTTGGGTCTCGTTTCAATCAAGATCTGAGCTTTCTTTTCGTTCTATTTTCCCATGATTTTTCTGAATATTTCGACAGGCCTTGAATAGAATGGATGTGAAAATGGAATTTGAGCCTTAGTGAAATCGGGAAGCTCCGAAGGAGATCAGCCGACTGAACTTAGGTGAAACAACATACTTCTCATTCAAGCTATTCGCAGTCTTGATTTTTGGTTACTTTTTTATAGAAAAAAGTAAAAGGCGCTAAACATAGATGCCATTTTATCTATATGAACTGCTCAATTGAAGATATATGGTCGCTTCAAAATTCGTTGCCAGAATTGCTTGGTTAACACCATCGATTCGATATGGAATTGTCTGTTTGACATGGGTTCTTCTTTGGAGATAAAATTAGCTTTGCACCCGAAATCGTTCTGTCGCACTGTCGATTTATCGGCAGTGAGGAAAGTCCGGACTGCATAGAGCGCCAAACCTCAAGAAACTGAGGGTACGGAAAGAGAAATCCCCCGTATCAGAAAGTGCCACAGAAAATAAACCGCCACGCGTGGCGTGGTAAGGGTGAAAACGTGAGGTAAGAGCTCACGCGCTTTCGGGGTAACTCGGAATTGGGTAAACCTTTTGGGTTGTAAGACCATGTAAACCTGGGTTTGAGGGCTGCTCGCTCGACCAGGAGGGTAGGTCGCATAGATAAATGACAGAAGCTCAACTTGAGTAATTGGGAAGAGTACAGGATCCGGCTTATAGATTTCAAGAAAAGGTCTCGACTTGTCGAGGCCTTTTTTGTTAGTCGTAGCTGATTCGCTGATGATAGACACCGTGAAGTGCGATTTTCAGCGCCCGCTTAGCAGCCGTAATGTCCTTCAGTGTAATAGCAGCATTATCAAACTGGCCCTCATTTTTTTGAAACTCAATGAGGCCATCAACCAATTTGTCCATGCTTTCTTTGTCAAACTTTTTCAAGCTTCTAGAGGCGGCTTCTACGGAGTCAGCCATCATCAATATGGCATGCTCCTTTGTCTTGGGTTTTGGACCTGGATACGAAAATTTCGATTCATCTATCTCAATCCCTTTTTGTGCAGCTTTTTCATTGGCTTTTTTCAAGAAGAATCTCACCGAGCTAGTGCCGTGGTGAGTTTGCACAAACTGAATGATGTCAAACGGCACCTTGTTTTCTCTGCACAAATCAATGCCTTTCAGTGTGTGATTAATAATGATCGCAGCACTTTCTTCGGGCTCCAGATCATCATGTGGATTATTGTCTGGCAATTGATTTTCAATAAAGAACTGCGGTTCGTTCATCTTGCCCACATCATGATACATGGCCGCGGTGCGAAGTAATACAGCATTACCACCTATTGCATTTGTCACTTTTTCGCAGAGGTTAGCTACCTGCAATGAATGCTGGAATGTACCCGGGGCTTTTATGGCAAGCTCTTTAAGAAGTGGCTGATTGCTGTCCCCTAATTCCAACAAAGTGGTTTCACTGATGTATCCAAAAATCTTTTCAATGATATAAATGATTGGAAACACCATCATGCATAAAAGAGCGTTGATCGCAAACCATCCAAACATTCCAGAATCAATATTTCCTATCTGTCCATTCTGCGCCACATTCATTAATACATATATCATGGAGTAGCCGATAAATACAATCAGAGCCGTTCCAAGCATTCTAGACCTACGCGTTGATGAAGCTTGAAACAGTGTGGCAGATGAGATTGCGACTAACTGTATAACCATGTATTCCAGAGGATTGGCTGTAAAAAGTGCAATGATTAGTGTAGATACAATAAAAGTGAATATTGATACCCGAAAGTCATAGAACATCCGCATCAATAGTGGGGTAATTCCGATAGGAACAGCGTAAATTGAAATCGTATCACTTGATATTGCTAAAACCGAGAAAGCATATGAGATAGCCAGTAAGCTGAGCGCTAGGGTCATTGGGCGGGGATCGTTAAACAAGCGATCTTGATTCATGTAGATAAACAAGACCAGTAAACCCATGAGAGCAGTAATAATGCCGATTTCACCAAAAATACTCCACTGAAAACCAGTGTCAGAAATCACACGTTCTCCATACTCGATCTTTAAGCTTTCGAGCACCTTAAACCGAAAATCATTGACCACATCACCGCGATCAATAATCGAAGTTCCTTTATCTATTTTTCCTTCAATCTCTACTACTTCGGCTAGGGAAGCATCCAGTAGCTTGTGGGTCAAACTATCGCTATACAGCGCATTTGGCCGAATTTGGTTTTTTAAGGCACCAACAATGATGTTGAAACATAGCGAGTCGGTAATTGATGTTCCAATGGAGTCTATGGTATCCAATACTTTTTGCAACGAAATGGCCTTATGCAGCGGCATGGGTGCAAGCTGCCCGTCCTTGAATAGCAATACCTCATCAAATGGGTTTAGGTTTTTAGCGGCAACATTGCTTCGCTCCAAAATACCCATTTCTAGCACATTCGCATATATCTCTAATGCAGCTTGTGAGCTAAAATCACAGCGAGAAAGCGTATCAGGAATGGCAGCATAAAACTGTCTTTCAGTTTTTGAAATGATATCGTTGGTAATATCTCGATTGAACACAAACACAAGCGACTGTTCTGACTCAATAGAGGCTCGTTCGGCACTCAGTTCATTGTCCGATTTCTTTATGCCAAAGTCAAAGGGAGCAAGCAATTTATCGTGTTTCCAAGGTTGATTCAGTTGATATTCAAACTTGAAAAGCGCGTCTTTAGGCAGTAAAATCAAAATCACGAGTAGTGTAACCACAAAAGCACCGGCTCTCTGTATGCCAGCATAGTTGTGTAGTGAATCTTTCCACGATTTTCTCATTAGGGCGAAAATAAGAGTAGGAAGTGGGTTTGAGTTATTTGCAACATAAATTTGATGCAATAGCTAACAATCCACTTTATTCAGTGATAGTGCGTTCCGATTTGTGCAGCAACAAAACCCCACAATACTTCAATTTAAGTCCGAGCCATAGAGACTTAGAGCCTTTCTAATCGGAAAATAGCATGCAGCACCAGACCACTTGCGCTTCTTTAGGTTCGGGCAGAATCTAAAGAAATCACCTTTGAAACTTCAGGCAGTTTTACTCGCAGGTCCTGTGAAATTTATTTATGCTCGTGCGCTAAAGGTTTACTCCCTTTGTGTTCCGCCAAAAAGGGAAAGTGTTTTCCTTCTCTTCATTTTTTGCTTGCTGCTTCGATAAACTCAGCACAGGCTCCAAAGGAAAGAAAAGTCAAGTCTTAGAAGAACCTCCAAGGCATCTTTTTGCTTCACCAAAGTTCGGTCGGGTGATCAAATCGTTCCGATTAGCTTCCCGATCTCTATAAGGCTCAACTTCAAATTCAACTTGGATTTTCTTCAAGGCCATCAACACTTTGAAGAAGCGGCTGTTGTCCTTTGCGCATTTCGAAATTGGATATTCGGTGTTCGATATTCGTTATTCCGCTCCCTTTGATTATTGTAGATTGAGCATTACACTCTGGGCTTGTATCACTTTCTTGAACGCAATGAATACCTTTGCACTTCTTTATTGGAATTAGAAAAATCAAGATATATGAAAGAAGTAGTAATTGTATCAGCAATAAGAACTCCAATGGGAAGTTTCATGGGAACATTGTCCTCAGTTCCTTTAGCTCAAATTGGTGCAGCAGCTATCAAAGGCGCAGTCGCTAAAGCGGGTATTTCTCCTGATCAGGTGCAAGAAGTTTTTATGGGAAATGTATTGCAAGCTGGCGGTGGTCAGGCTCCAGCAAGACAAGCGGCTTTAAACGCTGGCTTGAGTGAAAATGTGCCATGTACAACAATCAACAAGGTATGTGCTTCTGGTATGAAGGCAATCATGTTTGGTGCGCAGTCTATTATGACTGGAATGAATGATATAGTGATTGCAGGCGGAATGGAGAGCATGTCTCAAACTCCACACTACGTTTCTATGCGAAACGGAACCAAATACGGTAATGGTAATATGGTAGACGGAATCATCAACGATGGGTTAATGGATGTTTATTCAAACCAGTTGATGGGCGGTTGCGCTGAAGAGTGTGCCAAAGAGCACAACTTCAGTCGTGAAGATCAGGACAACTTCGCTATTGATAGCTACAAGAAAGCAGCTAATGCTTGGGAAAAGGGTTGGTTTGACGAGGAGATTGTGCCAGTCGAAGTGCCACAGAGAAAAGGTGATCCAATCATTTTTGCGCATGACGAAGAGTATAAAGCGGTAAAGTTTGACAAGATCCCAAATCTTCGCCCAGCTTTTGATAAGAATGGAACAATCACTGCAGCCAACGCATCCACTATGAATGACGGAGCTTCAGCTTTAGTTCTGATGAGCGCTGAAAAAGCGGCTGAATTAGGTTTAAAGCCAATAGCCAAGTTGAGATCATTTGCAGACGCAGCTCAAAACAGCGTCTGGTTCACAACGGCTCCAACTAAGGCGGTGCTCATTGCTTTGGAGCGTGCAGGATTGAAAATAGAAGATGTTGATTTCTGGGAATTAAACGAAGCTTTTGCGGTTGTTGGATTAGCTAACACAAAGATTTTAGGCTTAGATCCAGCTAAAGTTGATGTTCACGGTGGTGCGGTAGCATTGGGTCATCCACTCGGAAGCTCAGGAAGTAGAATCATTGTTACATTGATTAACGTATTGCGTCAGCAGGGCGGTAAGATTGGTGGAGCAGGTATATGCAACGGTGGCGGTGGCGCCAGCGCCATGATTATTGAGTTGATGTAATTCAACCATTAAAACAAGAATATAAAGGAGGCTTCGGTCTCTTTTTTTGTGTCTATTGGTATCAAAATGGCTTGAAATCCGACCCTTAACACCGCTACGTTTAAAAAACCAAAACCTTAAAAAATCATAGCGATCTACTAGCCGTAAATTGGTGGCACTAAACAGCATGGTAGAATTCGGTATTAGCACATTAAGTATTATTCCTGGTAGGGCAGAACCTGCCGATGCTGCCGAGCAGGTGACCCAAATTATTTTTGGCGAACACTATGAGGTAAAAGAGATGCGCAAGACTTGGATCCGCATTAAAACCGCCTTGGATGATTATGAATGTTGGATAGACCGAAAGCAATACACCGCCATTGATGAGAAGCTTTTTACTCGTTTGCAAAAACAGAAATTCATTCCTGTTTGCTTAGAAACAGTAGGATTAGTAGAGCAGGTTGATACACAGGAATTGATTCCAATTATGGCCGGTAGCTCATTGCCTTTTTACAAAGACGGAGAATTTAAAATTGATAAAACGCTATATCGAATCCAAGGTCAGGTCCAGCAAAAATCCGAGAAAAAGAATATTACTGCTGTTGTCCAGCATGCTTACATGTATATGCACACACCATACCTATGGGGTGGTCGCCAACCATTTGGGATAGATTGTTCTGGCTTTTCTCAAATCTGCTACAAGATGATCGGGTATAATATTCCTAGAGATGCCTATCAACAGGCGACACTAGGTCATGCACTTAGCTTTATCGAAGAAGCTGAACCGGGAGATTTGGCATTTTTTGACAATGATGAAGGTCGTATTATTCATGTTGGAATTATGCTCGAGAATAACCACATCATTCATGCTTCAGGTAAGGTTCGGATTGATCGCATCGACCATCAGGGAATCTACAACAACGAGATCAACGATTATAGCCATCGATTGCGCATCATAAAGCGCATCGTATAGTGCTATTTTGGTGCTAATGTCTTCACGTACTCGCAGCTCTCTAGTTGATACTCCTTAAGCTTATCAAGGTCATTCATCATTTCATTGGTCACTAGTAAGTAGCCTTTCATTATTGCCCCATGAGAAACCACATGACTGGAATTCCACTCTTTGATGTATTTCAGGGAATTCACTCTGTCAACTAACGAGAATAGGTCATTACCAGCTATTGAGATCGTATCTGCCGCCCTCAACATGAGAATTCCATCATTCTCCTGAATTTCAGTTTTATCTAGTGTCAGCGCTTAAAAGATCGTCAAGTGACAAACTACCTTTCATCACGGGAACGGCAAATGTGCTGGGATAGCTTTCTAGGGCAAACCGGTCTTTTTCAACATAATCAAGATTGCAAGCACCAAGAAGGGTAACAAAACCAACCGTAATAAAGGGTAATATGCAATTGCGCCACAACTTCGTCATGAGTTTGATAGACGCGAATGTTGTACAAAGGTCGCTATGAGCAACTAATCAGTATGTCCTAAGGTAGTTACTTGAGTATTTCGCAAGTCTCTAGATTGTCGACGCCCCAGTTTTCGAGCTCCTTTTCAGTCCATAAATCGGGGAAGAAAATGCGCTTTTGATAACGCGGGTGCATATACTTCTGCCATTCGCTACCGCCGGTAGCCTCTGCTTTCTCCTTACCGCTGTTCAGGTATTTTCCAGCTGCATGGTAGTGAGCCATTACCCATCTTACATTGACGGTATGATCGTAATGACGCATTGCGTTTTGCAATTCTACGTTTGCCTTGTCTTCTTCAGGTAATGACTTAAACTTTGTCCAAAGATTCAACGTGTTGTAAGTCTGCATGAACCGAATGAAATCATCCATGTATCGCTCTTCAAACAAATAGAGTAGCGCTGACTTCTTACCTGTTTTGTAATCCTTACCTGCTGCTTGCCAATACAGATGGTCGAAAGCATTCTGAAAAGGAGTATCGCGGTCAATTGTCGCTCTGAATCGAATATCTATCAGGTTAATTAGCTCTGTTGATGAGAATTCAATCATTCGGTATTGAGCACTTTGAAATCCACTAGCTGGAGTCAAGGTGTTTCTAAACTTCATGTATTGCGCCACGTCCATGCCATCTCCCATTACGCTAAATGAGGAGCTTAATACGTCAAAATAGCGACTAATTCTTCCCAATCTATCAGCGAAAAAGCTTGTTGTAATGTCCTTCTTAAAGGCGATTTGTTCAATTTCCCACAAAATCATTTTGAAGAGGAGTTCATTTACTTGGTGGTACATGATAAACACCATTTCATCGGGTAATGTGGTGCGTTGTTTTTGCAATCCAAGAAGCGCATCTGTCTTAATGTAATCCCAATAGGTAACAGGGGTGGAGTGCAGTAAACCTTCAAGATGTACATCTAGGTTTTGTCCCATTGCATCGAACTTGTCGTTCAGTGCATTTAATAGTTCGTCACGTTTGGCCATGTGAAAAAAGTTTGGGCAAATGTGTAGGAATGCTTTGAAACCAAGCGAATGACTTTTGTCATTTACAGAAATTGTTCACTAATTGTCGATTAATGCTTGGCCACCGTTGTAAAATCACTGATTGAAGATAATTACCTTCATCGCATCGAAATCACCAACCTCATAGCCACTGCAGCTCGCTTTGTAAACAATACAAACGCAAACATCTTTTTGACCGGGAAAGCAGGTACCGGAAAGACAACATTTTTAAGAGACCTAGCTGAAAAAACCCACAAGCGGTTTGTGATTGTGGCACCAACGGGCATTGCTGCGCTAAATGCAAAGGGAGTGACAATACATTCTCAGTTCTTGCTTCCCTTAGGGTCTTTCATTCCCACACGAGACCCATCGGGTACAGTATCTGACACCGGGGCATTTTATACCCAAAACTCGTTGGTCAGAAAGCATCCACTCAATAGCGTGAGAAAGCAAGTGTTGAGAGATGTAGATCTTCTGATCATTGATGAAGTAAGTATGCTCCGTGCGGATGTCTTAGATGCCATAGACTTCCGATTAAAGCATGCCAGAAGAAATTATAATCAACCCTTTGGTGGGGTGCAAGTTTTGATGATTGGTGATCTTTTTCAATTGCCTCCTATTGTTAGAGACCACGAATGGGATATACTCCGAAATTATTATAGTAGTGTTTGGTTTTTCGAGGCTCAGGCTCTGCAACAAAGCGGTTGTGTTTACATCGAATTGGATAAGATTTTCCGTCAACAAGACGAAAAGTTCATTCAAATACTTAATAACCTCCGAAACAATACCCCAACAGAGGATGATATTGAAGAATTGAACAAGCACTATTTGTCTGAAAAGGAAATTGGCAAATTGGACGAAGTTGTCACTTTGACAACTCACAATCATAAGGCCGATAAAATGAATGGAGAGGCCTTGGACGAATTGAAAACCAAGGAATTTAGTTATGCCGCAGAATTGGATGGTGACTTTCCTCCATCTATGTATCCTGTGGAAGAAAGCATCGCAATGAAGGTTGGCGCTCAGATCATGTTCATTAAGAATGACTCATCTGATGGGGCCTACTTCAATGGTAAGCTGGCAAAGGTTACTCGACTAGAGTCGGATAAGATAGCGGTGATCATGACGGGCGAAAAGACAGAGTATGTCTTAAAGAAAGAGAAATGGGAGAACAGAAAGTATGTGCTGGACGAGACCAGTAAGGAGTTGGAGGAAGACATTGTTGGTTCATTCACCCAATACCCAATTAAGCTAGCCTGGGCCATAACGGTTCACAAAAGTCAAGGACTCACTTTCGATAATGCCATCATTGATGTTGGACAGGCATTTGCCGCAGGTCAGGTGTATGTGGCTTTGTCTCGATTGCGAAGCATTGAGGGCTTGATTTTAAGAACTAAAATCAGCACAAATGCCATTTCGAATGACAGTAACGTTACCAGCTTTAGCAAGAGAAAGGATGAGCAGCCACCTTTGAATGAGTTATTGGATAAGGCGCAGCAACAATACATTGATCGATTGTTGGCACAGACCTTTGATTTTAGGGACATCATAGATCAATTACTGTCAATAAAGAAAGGTGCGGCTGCCAAAACTGAATTTGAAGATGAGTCGATGCGTACCGCATTAGACTTGATTCGAGAAGCGTTTGAAAAAGAAGTGGCCAATACAAATGGATTTCGGTCTCAATTGATGCGATTGTTGCGCGATGGCGTTCGAGAGCAACTGATTGAGCGGATTGAAAAGGGAACAGCGTATTACATGGCACTGATTCAAAAAAACTCTCGCCTGCTACTGACGCATATTGCTGAAGTTAGTCAGTTTGCAAAGACTAAAACCTATCTAAATACGCTGGAAGAGGTTGATGCTTCTATTGTGAAAAAACAAACACAGATTAGATCGTTGCAGGTCACTCTGGAGTCGATTTTAGATGGTAAGGAGATTGAGTCAAACAAGGCCTTAGCAAAGAAGATTTCTATTGAACGCGAGACGATGATTAATGCGGTAGCTGCAGAAGTGAAGGCCAATCCCAAGTTTTCTAAACTGAAAACAGGGCGAAAACGCAAGTCTTCTACCGGGCCAAAAGCAGAAAAAGGAGAAACATACAAGAAGACACTGGCATTGTTCAAGGAAGGGCAGACAATTGATGATGTGGCCGAGAAAAGAGGCCTTTCTGCAGGCACGATTGAAAGCCATGCTGCAAAATTAATTGCTGCTGGGGAGATTAAAATCGATCACTTCATGGATAAGGATGATGCCAAGGAAATAGCCAAAGCGATTGTCATGGACGCGAATGAAACTACTTCAAGCGTAGTTAGCTACTTAAAGGGTCGATTTACCTATGGACAAGTGAGAATGGTTCAGGCAGTGATGCGCTCTGATAAATAGTTGCACAAGTTTTAGTGATAGAATCCATGATGGGTCTTGCTCCGAATCTTTTTACATTTAGTGATAACTTGAATAGAATAACGATGAATTAAGTTCGTAATGATCAATGAAATCTTAAACACACCATTGCCAGGCACTTATGTCGGTACGAAGTAAAATAGATCGAAGTTTTTCTAAAACCACTTTACTATCGGGGTTAGCATCAAGGTAATCCTCTACAGACTTTGTCATTTGCATAGGATGAATGTATTGGTGTTGTTGTCTTCGAAAATATAAATATGCTGGTATTTAATAAGTTAAGGACATTGAATCTCGATATTAAACTTTATTTCTGTTGTTTACATTTAGCTCATGGCAGAAGAGCAACAGTATATTTTAGGCACAGATTCAACTGAACTGGAACGCTTGGGTTTTCAACATCGTGTTTGGAGTCAAGACGCAGCAGCACTTTGGAGTAGGGCAAATATTCAGCAAGGAATGAAGGTTCTAGATTTAGGAGCCGGTCCCGGTTTTGCAACGTTTGACTTGGCTGAAATTGTCGGTGAAACAGGCAGCGTAACTGCCATTGATATTTCAAAATCATATGTTGAATATGGTAATAATCAGTCCAAGATTCGAGGCTTTAAAAATGTGAATTTTCTGGAGCGTCAGGTCCATAATCTTCAATTGGATTATGAAGAATACGACATCATTTATTGCCGTTGGGTCTTGTCCTGGGTGGAGGATGTAGATAGTGTAATTGCTGAAAGTTGCAGATTACTCAAACCAGGTGGAGCTCTCCTAGTGCAGGAATATGCACAATGGGGTACATTCAGAATTATTCCGGAAACACCATCAATACGCACTGTGATTGAAGCCTGTCGAGAAAGCTGGCGCTTGATGCCAAGTGAAATTGACATCGCACCCAGACTGCCAGAAATGTTTATTAATGGAGGGCTGACTATTGAACACAAAGGCGTGTTGGAAAAGGTCTCTGCGCCTGGGCAGTTGGTTTGGCAATGGCCTGCAACATTCTTACATATCTATGCTGAAAAACTCATTGAAATGGGCTTGCTGACTGAAATCAAATCGACAGAATTCAAAAACACCTGGCCCATTTTGGAAGCTAATCCAAGTGCCATGATTGTGACTCCGCTAATGATGGAGTTTATTGCGAGAAAGGCTTAGTCATCATCGTATTCGTCATCACTTTCATGTTCGCCATGCTCCTCGTGTTCGTGTGAATCCAGTGAGGCTCCTTCTGTACGTAATTCTGAATGCATGATTTTACCACCATGAAGTGCTAGTGGTATCATACTGAGAAATGCGAATCCACAGACGATTAAGGTTGTCAAGCGCATCCACTTAGTGTATTGTGGTGAAGCCCAATAAGATACTAGAGCCATGGCACCTAACAATCCAGCTGCTATCATCAACCAAAGGGTGGTCTCTGCGTGCTCTTCATGTTCTTCCAGTTCGTGATCACTAACACCTTCAAAATGTTCAACCTTATGCTCGGCTTCTTCACCGCTGAAATATGCTGGAAAGGTAAATAGGGTTACAACCAACAAAGTAGACAGAGCAGTGATTTCAGCGGTTTTATTCTTCATAAGCATTCCAATAATCAATAGTGTCATTGAAAAAAACGAACCTAAAATAGGAATGTGATTCGTTAGTAAGTGAATTTGCGTTGCTTCCATACAATCTCGGTTTGGGACAAATGTGAAAAAATGAAACGTGTCTGTAACCAGATCTGTAGTTTTTCGTCCATTACGGTGGACAAATGACTAAGCTGTTTAATTCCTGCGTATCATCGTTTGATAGAGAATTTTGAGTGCTAAAAGCTAACCTTAATAGAGCTGTAATAATCGTGCTATTTGCTTTATGGACATGCCCTTCAAAAGGTCAGTCCTTGAGCGGATTTGTATATGATGAAACAAATGCGCCTGTACCATTTGCGAATGTTTACCAAAAAAACACACAGGCTGGAACAGCGGCAGATGCACAGGGCAAATATTATATGCAATTAAATGACCCAGGAGTTATCGATGTGGTTATTACAGCAATTGGTTATGAAACGCAGGAAGTAAAAATCAATGTTGGACACAGGGAAGATGCGATCAAGAATATCTGGCTTAGGTTGGATGAAAGAGAATTGGAAGAAGT
>CALKOP010000014.1 GCA_938091155.1 uncultured Flavobacteriales bacterium
TTTCAAAAAATCAGTTATTTGGTTGATGTCTATCGAGGAGATTCCAAAAGAGCAGACTCCCTGCCCAATTATCTGCTATTTGTCAGTCTTTTCCCACAGCTCATAGCTGGACCTATTGTTCGCTATAAGGAGATTGCCAATCAGTTGAATAATCGGTTCGAGACCGATAATTGGCAATATCGACAAGGAGGTTTTTATCGTTTTGTCATTGGTCTATCCAAAAAAGTTCTGATTGCCGATGCGCTGATTCCGATTGTTTCAGATTCTTTTGGCGAATCCGAAATCTCGGCACCACAAGCTTGGATTGGGTTATTAGCTTATACCATGCAAATTTATTTCGACTTCAGCGGCTATAGCGACATGGCTATTGGACTTGGCAGAATGATGGGTTTTCGCTTTCCTGAAAACTTCAATTGGCCATATATCGCGAAAGGATTCCATGATTTTTGGGGGCGTTGGCACATAACATTGAGCAACTTCATGCGCGACTATCTATACATACAGCTTGGCGGCAATAGAAATGGTAAATGGTTAACCAGCCGAAATCTTTGGATTGTATTTCTGCTTTCGGGATTATGGCACGGAGCCAGCTGGAACTTTGTTATTTGGGGTACTTGGCACGGATTATTTCTAACCATCGATCGATTCACTTCAATCTTTCGTAAATTGCCTTCTGCCATTTCACAGGTACTTACATTGCTGCTAGTCATGCTGGGCTGGGTGTGGTTTCGATCGGAAACAATGCACGAGGCCCTTGTGTTTTTTCATTCACTTTTTCGATGGAATGAATTTGAAATATCCCTATCAAACCGAGCTTGGTTCGTTCTTGGGCTTGGGTTGCTGTTTTCGGTGATTCCTGCGGTGAGTCGATTGAATCTTGAAGGCGTGTTTGAGTCAAACAACAACAGAAGCGATTTGTATAAGTCCTTCTTTGCCTTTACGCTGCTTATACTGTGCTTAGGGCAAATGGCTTTAAGCCACGGTCAGCCTTTTATTTACTTCAGGTTTTAGAGATATACCGACTTACCATTGCTACTTTTGAGATTCAATATTCTCAACTATGTCAGAAGGTAAAAACATCATTTTCTCGCTGCAAGGAGTCAGCAAAGTATATCCACCAAGTAAGACCGTTCTAAAGGATATCTATTTGAGCTTCTATTACGGAGCCAAAATTGGCATCATCGGTCTTAACGGATCAGGTAAGTCTAGCTTGCTTAAGATTATTGCCGGTGTGGAAAAGGACTTTATAGGAGACCTAAGTTTTACACAAGGTTTTTCAGTTGGATACTTAGAGCAGGACCCACAGTTAGATGATTCAAAAACAGTCATTGAAGTAGTGAGAGAAGGTGCGGGCGAAGTCACTGCCTTACTTGAAGAATACGAGAAAATCAATAATGATTTTGGACTGCCAGAGGTTTATGAGAATGCTGATAAGATGGAAAAGCTCATGGCCCGTCAAGGCGAGCTGCAAGATAAAATTGACGCTGTCGGTGCTTGGGAATTGGATTCGAAATTAGAACGTTCCATGGATGCCCTGCGTACTCCAGAAGGAGATACACCGATTAAAAATTTAAGCGGTGGTGAACGTAGACGTGTGGCACTTTGTCGGTTGTTGATTCAGCAGCCGGACATTCTTTTGTTAGATGAGCCCACCAACCACTTGGATGCTGAATCGGTAGAGTGGTTAGAGCGTCACCTGCAAGACTATGCAGGAACTGTGATTGCGATTACTCACGATAGGTACTTCCTTGACAATGTTGCCGGTTGGATACTCGAATTAGATAGGGGTGAGGGTATTCCTTGGAAAGGAAATTACAGTTCTTGGTTGGACCAAAAGTCGAAGCGATTGGCACAGGAAGACAAGCAAGCGGGCAAGAGACAAAGAACATTAGAACGAGAGTTGGAATGGGTTCGCATGAATCCAAAAGGCCGGCAATCAAAGAACAAAGCACGTTTGGCCAACTATAATAAAATGTTAGGCGAAGAGCAGAAGGCTAAAGAAGATAAGTTGGAATTATACATTCCGCCAGGGCCACGATTGGGCAATAATGTCATTGAGGCATTAGGTGTGAGTAAGGCCTTTGGAGACAAGTTGTTATATGAAAACCTAAACTTCAATTTACCGCCTGCAGGTATCGTTGGAATCATTGGACCAAACGGGGCGGGAAAAACAACCCTGTTTAGAATGATTATGGAGCAAGAAACTCCAGATAATGGTGAGTTTAAAGTGGGTGAAACCGTAAAAGTTGCTTACGTAGATCAGGCTCACGAAGAAATAGACGTGGAAAAATCAATCTATGAGGTTATTAGTGGTGGTAAAGATATGATTGATGTTGGCGGTCGAGAAATCAATGCTCGCGCCTATGTTTCCAAATTCAATTTTGGCGGAAGTGATCAAGGTAAAAAGGTGAAAGTGCTATCTGGTGGAGAACGAAATAGGCTGCACTTAGCAATGACGCTCAAGGAAGGTTCTAACGTTTTATTACTGGATGAGCCAACCAATGATTTAGATATTAATACACTCCGAGCGCTAGAAGAAGCATTGGATAATTTTGCGGGATGTGCAGTAATTATTAGTCACGACCGTTGGTTCCTGGACAGAGTTTGTACGCATATTCTAGCATTTGAAGGAAACAGTGAGGTAATCTATTTTGAAGGTGGTTACAGCGACTATGAAGAGAACCGTAAAAAGCGGATGGGCGATGAAGCTCCTAAGCGCATCCGATACAAGAAACTAGGAAAGGTCTAATAGCAAGTACTTCCGTTTTCATCATAGCGCACTTTTAAACTAACGAATACAGGCCGTTCGCTTGTTCCGTCATATCTATTTGTTGTTCCCGTGCATAAGATAGAACCGTCTCTTTGTATGTAAGCAAGGCTGAAACGAGCATTTGCATTTGGATTGCCAATCGTTTTTGTCTAGATTTTATTATAAGTGGAATCGAGCTTTAAAATGCAGGCGGCTGTTCCATTGTCGATAAGCTTACTGCCGCAAATAGTTCCTGGATTGCTTGGATTATTTACATGAGCAATATTTACATCAGATTCGAACATATCCGAATTCTCAGATATGGATGTGCTATCCAATGAAGATTGTACCCATAATGGATCCGCTCCATATGAAGTGGTCAATAGGATATTCAATCGCTGATCTATAAACATTGCTTTTACTTGATTATACTCTTTTGCTGAATTTTCTAAAAAACGCTGAGGCCATTTCCGGCTTCCAGTTGTTTCAAAGCAAATGAGTTCATAACAGTTCTTTGTGGTGTTTTCAAAGAAAAATTGAGTTACAACTTAGCAAAGATTGTTTTCACCTTCTACAACGTCTAGTGCCGAATACAAACCGGTATAATTAGGAAAGTCTATTGGGATTAATTGCCCTGAGTTATCGCGTAATTCAAAGCAATCCGCATCACAGTTCTTGTCGAACAAAGCAAAGGTGCTTGGTGAGGTGATTTTTGATCTTTCGAGCGTTGAATGTCAAATGTGACAATTACGTGTCCTTTGTTTGAAAGTCGTATAACTCTATTGGAGATGACTTCATTAAATATTATCTCCTCATCGTTGGAAATTGAGATATGCCGGGGATTTCCAGCCATGTATTCCCATTGAACGCTATCATTCAAATCCATCCAGAGGACTGAGGCACCAGGAGAAACGAGCTTATTGTTTCCAAGTTGAATCAAGAAATCTCCTATTGATTCGTCTATTCGGTTGATGTAATATTCATTTGAACATGTATCCACTAAGGATTTTGACGGTATCAATTTCTCAAACTCATTTGACTCGAATATATAAACACAGGATTGGAGTATCAATATCAATATGAATAAACCATATCTCATGTTCTCAGTCCAATTCTAAAACCCATATGAAACATGAGGTATAAGTGTAAAAAGCGAACGTGATAATCTGAAAAACTGAACTTAGCATCATTCCAGTATTCATTTATTTCTAAAATATCATATTCAAAATAGACTATGCGAAAACTAGGACCAACGTAATACTCGAATAGAAATGTTTTGCTGGGAAGAGTTTTTATAACATAAAACAACTGTGGATTGAATATTTGCCTCTGTTCAATCATCTCAATACCACATTCATCGCAAATTCTTCGTTCCGAAAAGAATCTGGAGGGAGTTCCTTCACCAGGTGCGCCATCGGATTTTGCGCTCTACTCATAGATTTTATTGACCTTACCTAGATTCACATATTTGTACTCAAATTGCAGTTGCCATCCCATTCGGGGTCATTTTTTTGACATGAATTGATAGCTAACGACACCCGTAATACCAAGCGTATATTTTGACTTGAATCTCGGGATATCGTGATTTGTGTTATACACAGTCTAGACGGGCAATCCTATGCTGAAATCCATGGCATCACCACCTTCTAATTGGTATTCGTAAGTCACACTAATATTGCCAATAACAGCCTTTAAGGGGGTGAACTTAAGGCCGTGTTTTAAGCGTGGTGTAACCACCGAATCAATTTGGGTATGCTGTGAAATAAGCGAGGAGACGGCAACCAGAAAAAGATAGAGTATGGCTAATATGTGTTTAGTCACGGTTTTCAATCGTACTAAAGTTGATTTTGGTGTTTGGAAAATAGGGCTTTCGAATCAGCGCATCATCTTACATTTGTCCACCTATGGCAAACAAACCTTCTATACCTAAAGGCACAAGAGATTTTCTACCTAAACAAAGCCTAAAGCGTCAGTTCATTTTTGACACGGCTAAAAGCGTGTTTCAGCTATACGGCTACAAACCCATTGAAACACCTGCCATGGAAAACCTGGATACGCTTACAGGGAAATATGGTGAAGAAGGGGATAAGTTGATTTACAAGATCTTGAATAATGGCGATTTTTTATCCAAAGCCAATGAGGGTGATCTAGGCGCTAAGAATTCAATTAAAGTGGCAACACAAATTAGTGATCGTGCTTTACGATATGATCTCACTGTACCCTTCGCCAGATTCGTAGTTCAGAATCAAAATGAGCTAAACTTTCCATTCAAGCGCTACCAAATCCAGCCTGTTTGGCGAGCAGATAGACCGCAGCGCGGGCGTTATCGTGAATTCTATCAATGCGATGTGGACGTTATCGGTAGTGACTCACTGTTAAATGAAGCTGAATTGCTCTGCATTGTTAGTGATGTGTTTGATAAATTGGGCCTAAGCGATATCAACATTCGATTGAATAATAGAAAGATCTTAAGTGGTATTGCCAATGCAACCGGATTAGGCGAGTATTTTTCAGAAATGACGGTTGCAATTGATAAGCTGGACAAGATTGGCGCAGATGGAGTCCGTGAAGAAATGATTAAACGAGGTTTACCGCCAGCTGGAGTGAAAAAAGCCTTGGACCACATAAGTCGTAGGGCAAATGCGGATAATTTGCTTCGAATGTTGTCCAGTTCATTAACAGGTGAGCAAGAAGGTCAGAAGGGAATCGATGAAATGAGGAAGACATTGAAGGCTCTTCCACCCAATGTGCGTAAGAAGGTTGAAATAGATCTTACGCTAGCTCGGGGATTGAATTATTACACAGGCGCCATTATTGAAGTAGGTCATGAAAAGTTCCCATCTAGTATTTGCGGTGGAGGCAGATACGATGATCTTACGGGCATTTTTGGTCTAAAGAATATGAGTGGTGTGGGCGTCAGTTTTGGTGCCGATCGCATCTATGACTTGATGGAAGAATTAGACTTGTTTCCAACTTCGTTAAAAGCCGCCAGTGATGTTCTGTTTATCAACTTTGGTGAAACAGAATCACTAGAATGTATGCAATTAGCGGGAAAATTAAGAGCAGATGGATATTCTGCCGAGGTTTATCCAGATGCGGCCAAGATGCAGAAACAGATGAAATATGCCGATGCCTGCGGCTATCGATTTGTTATTCTGCTCGGCTCGGAAGAACTGAGTGTGGGCAAGGCAAATGTAAAGGATATGACATCGGGAGATCAGTCTTCAGTTGAGTTACGAGATCTAAATATATTCGTTTTTGATAAATTGAATCCAGATGATTGAGCTAAACCACCGCCATTATCCAATTAAGGAAATAGGTGATATTATTCAGAGTGAGGAGTCTATTGTACTCGCACAACAGTTGATTGATTCTGTAGAAAAGGGTAGGATGTTTTTAGAAGATTTTGTTTCTAGAGCCAAGAAACCAATTTATGGTATCAACACAGGATTTGGAAGTTTATACGATGTAGAGATTAGCCCAGATCAATTAGGACAACTTCAAGAAAACTTAGTTAAGTCCCATGCTTGTGGTTCGGGAGATGAAGTCCGACCTGAAATAGTGAGATACATGCTCCTACTTAAAATTTTAGGGCTATCAAAAGGGAATTCAGGAATTCGATTAGAAACTATCCAGATGTTGGTTTCGCTTTACAATCATAAGATTACTCCAGTTGTATTCGAACAAGGTTCGCTGGGTGCAAGCGGTGATTTGGTGCCATTGGCTCATTTGGCTTTGCCTCTATTAGGTATTGGGAAAGTATGGTTTGACGGCATTTGCTTAGACGCGCCTTTGGCACTAGAGCAATGTAATTTAAAGCCAATTTCACTTGAATCAAAAGAGGGATTGGCATTGTTGAATGGCACCCAATTTATGTCGGCACATGGCACGTTCATTCTGTATGGTTTGCAGCATTGGCTATTACAAGGAGATAAAGTTGCCGCATTGTCGCTTGATGCTTATGATGGGAGACCAGAGCCTTTTGATGATGCTGTACATGCAGTAAGACCGCATAATGGCCAGCGAGAAACGGCAGCTACAATGCGTATACTACTGGAGGGTAGCGAGTGGATTAATCAAGAAAAGACACATGTTCAAGATCCATATTCTTTTAGGTGTATACCACAAGTGCATGGAGCGAGTAAAGATGCCATTGCGCACATTTCTAGCGTATTCGAGATAGAAATCAATGCGATTACGGATAATCCAACTTTGATTCCGGATGAAGATAAAATCATATCGGCTGGTAATTTTCATGGTCAGCCATTGGCAATCAACCTTGATTACTTGTGCATTGCTGTAGCTGAATTAGCGAGTATTTCTGAACGAAGAACATATAAGCTAATTGGGGGTCAAAGAGGTTTACCAGCTTACTTAGTGGCAAATCCTGGACTTAATAGTGGATTAATGATTGCACAGTATACGGCCGCGTCTATTGTCAGTCAAAACAAGCAACTCTGCACACCGGCTTCTGTTGACACCATTGATTCATCAAATGGACAAGAAGATCATGTAAGTATGGGTGCAAATGCAGCCACAAAAGCCCTTCGTGTTTTTGAAAATTATCAACGTGTTATGGGTGTTGAAATGCTTTCGGCCGCGCAGGGTACGGATTTACGCGAGGGTAGAACTTCACCAGTACTTATGGAGTTTCATGAGGCGTTTAGAAATAGTATTCCTTTTATTGAGGAGGATATAATACTAAGTCCTGAAATGGAAAAATCAATGCAATTCTTGGGCAAAAGATGAAGGTGTTTGAAACTAAGGTAAGAGTGCGTTATGCGGAAACGGATCGAATGGGGTATTGCTACTATGGTAATTTTGCTGCATATTTTGAAGTGGCGCGAGTGGAAGCTCTGCGCGAGTTGGGTGTTACGTATCGTCAATTAGAAGATGACGGGGTTATCCTTCCAGTTCTAGATTATCAAATCCGCTATTTTAAACCAGCATTGTATGATGAAGTGTTGACCATAAAGACCATCATTGAGAAGGTAGATGGAGCCAGGGTTCACTTTAGCTACATCACGTTTAATGATAAAGGGGAAGAGCTAAATAAAGCCACCACCACTTTAGTCTTCGTGGATGCAAAAAAGAATCGCCCCATGAATCCACCCAAACAATTAGGCGATTTACTCCATTCAGTAACCAACATCCAAGGCTGATATCTTTTTTATGGATATAAATTGGAGAGAAAGAATCTAGCGCACTTTTGCACTGTGTGGAAACTATTCATAATCTATTTGTTCTTGTCCTGCAACCTAATGAGTCAGACC
This sequence comes from uncultured Flavobacteriales bacterium, assembly GCA_938091155.1. GTDB lineage: Bacteria > Bacteroidota > Bacteroidia > Flavobacteriales_G > Salibacteraceae > SHAN690. The sequence continues at coordinate 8,023 of CALKOP010000014.1, forward strand.
ATAGATTCGTTGGAGTTGTCAGTAAAAGACACCTTCGAATTAACTGATCCCGATACAGTAATATACCTTAAGCCTAAGGCTGGATTCGTTAGCAACTTTTTATTCCAGTTTGATAATCGAAATGAGCGATACTACGATACTCGAGCTCGTATGAATGGCATTAAAATCGGACTTGAATTCTATAAGCGATTGCGCACCGGCTTTGGGTTTTACAGCAATAATAACTTCTACACTATACAATTTCCGGATGCACCAGAGGGTCATCGATTTTCAGCTAGGCTTAATTACAGATCATGGTTTAGTGAGTTTGTTTTTTATCGCAGTTTTCGTTGGGAATTATCCGGTTCTTTCGCTACTGGCACGGGGCAAATTCTGCTCAATACTTTTGACGTTCGAACCTCCCTTCCGGAGCTAATAAAAGAAGATACTATATCGAATATCCGTTTGTATGATTTTGGATTTAACTCGCAGTTTAAGATTTTCCCGTGGTTTGGAATCGGTGTTGGTGTTGGTTATCGAACCCTGGATCTACCAAAGTATCCAGAGCTGCAAGGACCGTTCTCAGACCCATACATCGATTTTAAGATTAAGTTGTTTTTAGGTTACGTGTATAAGGGTATTTTCAATCAAAACAAAATTGAAGCAGAGCGTTTGTATTACGAACAGCGAGGCAGATTGCGTAGAGCAAAGTTTAGAGCAAAGTTTTTAGATCGATAATGAATAAAGAAGAAGCCAAAAGGAGAATAGATCAGCTTACAATTGACCTGGAAGAGCATAATTATCAATATTATGTGTTAAGCACTCCCAGCATTTCAGATTTCGATTTTGATACCCTTTTAAAAGAACTAGAACAACTAGAGTCGGAACATCCTGAGTGTGCCCATTCGAATTCCCCCACTAAAAGAGTTGGAGGAGACATTACAAAAAAGTTCCCGTCCGTTGTTCATGATTATCCAATGCTATCCCTGTCCAATAGCTATTCAAAAGAGGAAATAACCGAATTTGAAAGTCGAGCAAGGAAAATGACCGATGCGGATATGGAGTATGTGTGCGAGCTCAAATATGATGGTCTTGCAATTGCTATTAAGTATGTGAATGGTGAGTTTAATCGCGCGGTAACACGGGGAGACGGAACTAAAGGGGAAGACATAAGCGCGAATGTTCGTACAATTAAGGCCATACCTATGCGAATGCGTGGTACGGACATTCCTGATGAATTAGAAATTAGAGGAGAAATATTCTTTCCGCTCGATAGATTTTTAGCTCTGAACAAGCAGCGCGAAGAAGATGGCGAGCAGTTATACGCTAATCCACGAAATACAGCGAGTGGAACTCTGAAGAATCAGAATTCATTGCTGGTGGCAGAACGTGGATTAGATAGCTTCTTGTATGGAGTTTATAGTCCTGTGAAAATCGCAGATACCCATTTCGATAGCGTGAAAAAGGCTGGTGATTGGGGTTTTAATGTTCCAAAAGAGGAAAACAATACGATTAAGAAATGCAAGTCAATTGATGAAATCATGGACTTCATTAATTATTGGGACGAAAAACGCCATGATCTTAATTTTGAAGTTGACGGAGTCGTAATCAAGGTCAATGATTATATACAGCAGGAAGATTTAGGATATACAGCAAAGTCACCACGGTGGGCAATAGCTTATAAGTTTAAGGCGGCTGAAGTGTCTACTGAATTACTGGATGTAACCTACCAAGTAGGCAGAACTGGTGCTATTACTCCTGTAGCTCATTTGGCTCCTGTTCATCTTGCTGGAACAACTGTAAAACGTGCCTCCCTTCATAATTCCGATCAAATCGTCAAGCTTGATTTAAGATTAGGCGATCATGTTTTTGTTGAAAAAGGAGGCGAAATAATTCCAAAGGTGACGGGAGTTGAACTTTCCAAACGAAAACCGAATGCAGAAGTTTTTGTTTACGCTGCGCAATGCCCAGAGTGCAACACAGAGCTTATTCGAAAAGAGGGGGAAGCCCAGCATTATTGCCTTAATGATGAAGGTTGTCCTACCCAGATAGTAGGCAGAATGCAACATTTTATTTCAAGACGAGCTATGGATATACAGGGCATAGGTTCAGAGACAATTGAGCTATTATACAATGAGGGCCTATTGACCGATATGTCGGATCTGTATCATTTAACAACGAATCAACTACTCCCGCTAGAACGAATGGCAGAAAAGTCAGTTGTCAACATGTTGGAAGGGATTGAAAAGTCGAAGGCCGTGCCTTTTGAGCGAGCATTATTCGCTATTGGGATTAGGTATGTAGGCGAGACTGTTGCTAAGAAATTGGCTAGACATTTTCACTCGATCGAACGATTGATGGCTGCTTCTAAGGAGGATTTAATTGGCGTAGATGAGATTGGTGAGCGAATTGCCATCAGTGTGCTCGAATTCTTTCAGAATGAAAACAGTCTTAGAATTATTAATCGATTGACAGAAGCGGGTGTTCAATTTGAAATTCCTGAAGAACAATGGGCTGGGCAAACAAATAAGCTTTCAGGTCAATCCTTTGTTATTTCTGGAGTGTTTGAACGATACAGTCGTGATGAACTAAAAGCGATAATCGAGAAAAATGGCGGCAAAAACACGGGGTCTGTAAGTGGAAAAACAAATTACTTGCTGGCTGGAGAAGATATGGGTCCAAGCAAACGTGCCAAGGCAGAGAAATTGGAAGTTCAAATTATTTCAGAATCAGACTTTGAGAAAATGATTGCTTAAGGAAGCAGAATTTTCATTGTCTGAGGTTCGCTGCTATCTTGAATAACGCGAGCAAAGTATATTCCAGCGCTCAAGTCAGCCATAGATGTTTTACTCTTGCCCCGATGGTTTTCAGATCGAATAACCTTACCACTTAGGTCAATTATTTCCAGAGAGTAGTTGAAGTTTGATTCTATCGTTAAGTTGCGGTTTGTAACAAACATTTTCGCCTCTTCATTCTTTACATCTTCAGTCGCAAAAATCCAATTGTCTGGATCTTCAGGGTCAAAATTGTCAATGATTTTAAAAACCATGCATGCTGCATTGTTTTCTGGTGTCAAGTCATTGGGGGTCAAAGGACGTGCACAAAGTTGGTATGTACCGGCACTATCTGGTATAGAAGGAAGCACCGCTCGATTGGACACAACACGCACGCTTGATCCTCCGTTGCCAATATTTGTGGAAACATTTCCAGATAGTTGTCTTACATCCGAATCTACATACAATTCATATTCAATGAGCGTACCTTCTAAATAATCCACCGTTCCGTTGTTAATGAGACTAACCTCTATTTCGCTCAATTGAGGAGGAATATTAGTTCCGTTGTCAACATTGAAAAAGTTGAGATTTGAAGGTTTATTGATTGTTATTGGACCCGCATGCCAGTCATTGTTGACAATTGTGGATGCGTAAAAAGTCTCTTCCCATTGATTGTTTGAAAGATTGCTGTCGGCTAAATGTGTTGCCATTCCAATTAGCACTGCCGTATCCATCGAGTAAGTGAATGAGACTCTATTATCGATGCCAAAGTTGTGTGTGTAGGTTGCCATAGTATCCATTGACTCAGGTAAGACTATCCATGCATCAGCCACGAAAATTCCAGTTTGTATTGAGACCAAGACTGAATCACCAGCTGCAATGGGAAGTGAATCCATATTTTGGAAGGTTAGTCCCAATGTTGTATTCAATCCTTCGGGTACCCAGTTATTCACATCAGAGCTGGCAGAGATGTCAATTACTGCTATGTCAGACTGAGCCAATGATGTATGAAATATGGTTAGAATTGAAAGAAACGTAAGTAATATTAATCTCATTTGCAAAGTGTTATAACTTGTGAAGATACAAATGCCTACGCATATTTAGCTAACATCTTTTGTTGGAATCAAAAAAAAAACCCGTTTGA
>CALKOP010000015.1 GCA_938091155.1 uncultured Flavobacteriales bacterium
ATGTGCAAGCGCCCGTCAAATTTGGTGTTGGTATGAACAATGGGAGTTAAAGTTGCAGCGCTGCTCGAGCTTACGTTTAGTTGATCTGAATAGGGTTTAAAAACGGTGTACTCATCGAATTTATTTTCTCGGATAAAACTATGCCCAATACGATCGAACATGCTGATAATGGTGAAGTCACCACCAATGGCAATGCCGTCAGAAAAAGTAGTGAGTGTGCGCACTGTTCCGTTGGTGCCTGTGCCAACTCGCCCCCAAGTTTGAGCCTCAGTTGTAAGTGATATGCCCGATAGAAATAGAAGGCTGAAGAATAGATGTTTAGTCATGATTGCGAAACTATCAAAGAGACGATAGAAATGGAGTTTAGGATGAGCGTTTGGCATTACATTCGAGTAAGCGGTTTAATTTCACCTCCTCTGATCTCATATTCCATGCCTTGGAACATAAATCGAGAACCTTCGGCCTTATCTGTCAAGTCCGTCAAATCTTCTTTCAGTGTATGAACTGAGCCGCCCGTGATTCTGGCCAATTGCAGATAGTTGGGATTGATGGCGTCACCACCACCACACACAATAATGCGTGCAGGCTTAGTAACTTGACTCGCCAATTTCATGTCTCTTGGGTTGGCATAATTGTCCGCTACCATCACAAAGTCACCGCACTCTGGACAGTCCTTAATGGCGCTCAGCAATGCCTCTATGTTGTTTTCTGGAGTGTCACCGCCATTTCCTGCTCTCATGCACTTTAGGGCTAACTCCTCTATGTCCTCATAATCCTCGGCTATTTTGGTGTAGATGCCTCCAACTTCACCTATCTTTTTTCGGCCATCAGTATTGTCTCCATCATTGAAAAAGGTGAAGTTTTTTGTTCTGCTTTCATTGGCCAACAGGCTCAGTTTATACCACAATAAAATCTGAACCGTATAGGGAGTCATACTGCCTGTTAAGTCACCCACTATGGCCATGTCGTTCCATTCCGTATGTCGATCAATTACCTTCAATATGGTTGAATCTCTCAGCGGAATATCAGTCATGCTTTTTTTCTTTTTTGGTGTTGTAATCAGCGATTCACCATCCAGCATAATACCAACTGTTTCACTGTCAATAACCAAAGTGAACTCCACTTGGTCCGTCACTCGTTTTCCATCGACTCGTGCAGGTTTCCAACCCATTTTAGCTAGTTCTTTTTGTAGTCCTGTCGCACTTTTTCCGCGGCCTTCTTCTAATCTCAGTTCTATATTTTGAACTCCGCCTTTTGGGTCGATTGTTAAGCGCACGCTGTAGGTTTCTGGCGGATCCGTTTTTGAGGGCTTGCCTATGTACAATTGTAGGCGGCTGATTAACCCTACATATCCTGTTGGGAAATAGGCTCCTGCAAATCCTCTGTCGTCAGCTACGGTTGGTTCAACAGGAGTAGGAGTCGGGGAGTCTTTACCCACAGACAACATCACCTTTCCAGGGCTTGCGATAGGTTCCGCAACCGCTAGTGTGTCCGATTCAACAATTGCTATTTCCGGTTCTTTGAGGGCTCTTAATGGCGCCAATAAGTCTTCGATATATTTTACCTCTTCCTCTGTTTTTTCTGCTGTGAACGTTGGACGAGCAGTAACAATGAAGCCGTGAAAAAGCTCATCGCAGGATTCAGGACTGTTACAACAGGTTTGTTCAATTAAGCGCCATTCAATTACCGGGTTAGAGAATAACTCGGGTAGTTTGGATTGAAAGGCATTGAGACGCTTTGTGTTCAACGCAATTTGATCGAATGACTCTTCCGATCTAAAAGCCGTATAGACCAGTTCTACACGAAGAACAGTCGCTTCTTTTATGGCTTGTAAATCTGCGTCATCAATAATCAATGGCTTTGCAAATGGTGTTTGGATGAAAAACTCTCGGTTTTCTTTGATGGGTGTCCTCGTTTCTTGCTGGATAGGTTTCAGTTCAGCAATCTTATTAATGGTTTGACCATAAGCCACAGAATAAGAGCTTAATAGTGCTGTCAATACATATAAAACGATGCCACAAGTGCGGTGCCTAAGTTGTTGTATCATGCTAGTCTTGTTTAATAAAGCTGAGTGCTATAGATCCGTTGAGAAACAAATAGAAACCTCCTTTTTGTCTTTTTTCGAATTCATGCCTTATTTCATAGTATGTGCCATGCTTGACAAGCAATATTCCGATGGGATCTTTTTCATTGATAAACTTGATTGAGGCCCATTGAATCTCTTCAATGCTGCCAAATTCCAACTTCATTTTGTTACCAACCACACCCTTTTTCTTACTCATGATCTTTATGCTCATATCATAACCCGAGCTTGAGAGTATCGGTCCTTTCTTGAACTCTTTTTTCTTGAGAGGAACATCGTTTAGAAGCCAACGTTCGCTAACAGGATAATGTGTGTGAATGAAAAAATTCGGATCAGCTAAGAACCATTCTGCTTGAAAACCTTGCTCAAATTTTCTTCGTTTTGGGTCAACCGTGCCCGATGCCCAAGTCGCGTCAACCAATATCCATTCGCCCGCTAGGAAAATGGCATTCCAGGCGTGGTCAGGTTCTTTCATTTTATTTGGAATGTCTGAATTTGGATTCGACTTGGCAAACCCAATGACCGTTTCACATTTCAATTCTACCGCATGGCACATAGCCTCCAAAAGGCTCGAATATCCTTCACAAACGGCTTTCTTTTTTTTCAGAATTTCATTCGCATCCGCGCCATCTCTTCCATAGCGATACTCTATGTTTTCTGTAATCCAACGGAAGATAACTCGGAATTTTTCTTGCTCAGAATTCAAGTCTTCACACAGCGATTTTGCCAAGAGAGCAGCATCATCATAGCGCCCTTTTGGATAGTTAATGGCAACGCTATCTGCATGATTATAATCGAACTCAAGCAGCTTTTGTCGCTGACCATAAATAGGACTCAACGAGAATGAAAATGCCAATATGATGAGGAGGCTCTTTACCATTGGGTATAACTTCGAAAGTAACTTGAGACCAATATAGTTAATTGTGACTATGGCTTTAGTTTCAACACCTTGTAGCTGAAGCTTTCTTCGGCTGTGTTTATTCTAACGATGTATAGTCCTTGTAGAATGGTGGTTGCAGGCAATTCATGGGCAATTTGTGCCTTTGGAAAAGAGTAGCTCTCGATGAACACTCCATTGATGCCAATAAGATCTACCGTAGTGAGATTGTTGCCATTTGGATAGATAATAAGCGGGCCTTTGTTTACCGAAAAATTACCATGATTGGCTATGTATGGGTTACTTGGTGGAGCATCTGAAGGAATCGTGTCAGCACATTCTGGCATTAAGCCACGCTGGCAAAAAAGGATAGAAATGGCATTGCTATGTTCATTGTTATATAACAGTGTATCCGCTTTTAAATACAGCTGTGCTGCTTCAACCATACTCATTCCAGGGAAGTAACTGTACATGGATGTGATTAAAAGCGTTTCGCTGACATCTCGGCCATAGTAATCATATACATCAGCGATGGCAGAAGCCCACATGGGCGCATCCACGTAAAGCTCGTCTTCTAAGTCAGATGGATAGGTTCTGGAGTAGGTCAATTCTCGTCCACTCCAAAAATCATTATGCCCATCCCAGTTGAAAATAACGTCTCGCTGGTAGTCGCTGTACTCTCTGGAATAGCTGATCGCGAAGAAATCGCACAAACCCTCTTCTATGGCCAATCGCTCTGTTCCAATAGCCGTACCCGGTGCTACATCATAAGATATAGCATGGCTATATTCGTGAATGATGACATCAGCATCTTCAGCATCGTCAACACCACCTTCGCCAAAAGCAAGCTGACCCGTTGAATCTGTGATTGGATCAAAAAAACTTTGTTCCAAGCTGCTGCCATGTGCGTCAAAGGCGATTGGGTAATTAACTAAGTCATTAAAACCTAAATCTTCTAAATGACGATGTTGATTATTCATATGATAATAAGCATTCACATATTCAAACCCTGCTTCAGATCGATTGAAAGAAAAGTTCGCATTAGATGAAGTTGGAGGTGAAATAAACGGGGAGAATAAATCCCTGGCTTTGTTGAAGTCACTCTCAAGCTTCCACATTTTATCAATAGAATCCCAACGCACAGAAATGCTGTCGCTCACCATCAATTCGGTGAGTCGTTCGCTATTTGCATCGTCATTATCCAATAAGCTGAAACTGGTCTCTGATTCCGAACTTGTGATGGGGTCCGGTTGAAACGTATTGACAACTATAGTAGAGTCTCGATGGGAGTAGAGCCTTTTGGTTCTCCGATAGATTTCCTGTCCGTCCGTAGAGACACAAATTTCTAGGTGATCATCATCTGTAAGTCCTGAAATGAAACAAGCAATTTGCACAAAGTCATCAGCTAAGAACCACTCGTAACCCGTGCTGTAAACATCATTGAAAATGGAATAAAAGTCACTGAATTTGGAATCAAAATCACGCTGAGATGCCGGTAAGATTGAATTTGCGGCAATCCTAAATTTCGGATATTGAATCAAGGTGGATCCGTCTGAAAATCGATTGCGTTTTAAGATCGCATCATGCACGTTGAACCCGTCAATGATGATTTGAAATTGCTCATGAACACCCACAGGACTTTGCTTCCGAGATTGTCTAGACAGCTTGATTGAAGTAGCAAGCTCTTCTTCTAAAAAGCCTTGAATCATAACAAGACTAGAGTCCAGGCTTTCCAACTGTTTGGATTCATGTGGAATCACCTCTTGAGCTAGAGTGGTTGATGCCACAAAAAGCATTGAAATAAGGACGGGGATTTTATGAAATATGCTTGACCGAGACATGCTGTAAATGATCAAACAAATGTAGGGCATTATCTACGTTCGACTTGGGAATGGATAATGTGAGTTCACAGGATTGTAAAAAATTCTGCTCTAGGATTTTAGCCATCGGCAATTGCTCGATAGCGCGCATGACATTCCCCGTATCATCATACCCGAATCGGATCCATATCTTTTCCGTAAGCCATATTTTTTTCTTTTTGGAATCTTCCAAAGCCAATCTTGCCCCTTCTTTGTAGGCTTGGATTAATCCGGGCTTTCCTAATTTGGTTCCAACAAAGTATCGAACTACAACCACTGCGGTATTTGTGATTTCTGCGCTTAATATTTGGTTCAAAATCGGGAGGCCAGCCGTCCCCGATGGTTCGCCATCATCATTTGCGCGCTGTTCGGAAGCATCGGCCCCGAAGACCGCTCCGAAGCAAAAATGCCGAGCTGATGGATGTTCCTTTTTAAGGTCTTGAATAGCCGACTTTAATTCTTCTTCACTGCTGCAGGGGAAAGCAGTTGCCAAGAATTTACTACCCCGTTCGCGATAGTCTCCATGGTTAATTCCGGCAATTGTATAATAGAAATCGTCTTCCATTCACTTGTTTCAAAGCTCCGAAATATATCGTTTATATGTTCGCGATTTGCCTCAAATTATGGATCATAGCTAACAGGTTACTATCTACAAATAGCTCTTAGTTGCTAAGGTGCAATAGTGCAATTGCCGCAATTGAAAGCATGATTCCAGCCAATGCTTTCATGGTGATTTTTTCTTTGAAAAAGATGAAGGCCATGATACTCGATAGCATAACGATGCCTAAATTATTTATAGGGAATATTACAGAACTCTCAAAATTGGGAAGGCTGAGGGACAGCAAGATAAAAAGCAAAGATGTAAAGTTGACAATGCCCAATGCTGCGCCACTGAGGTAAGTCATACCTGATACTTTTCGCTCAGGAAATGTGAAATGATGTATTATTCCTGTTAGAAAAGCGAAAGAGAATATGGTGGTGATAAAACTGGGAAACTCATTTTCTGATACCATCCAAACTTGAAATAAGTTGAGCGAGGCGTCTACTACGCCACTGCCGATAAATGCCAAAAGCGGCCACTTCCAATCCTTAATTTCTGGATTGGATCGAGTGCTCAATATCACGGCAATTATCCCAATTCCAATTCCGAGCAATTTCAACATATTCCGAGACTCACCTAACATAAATAGCCCAACTGCCACTGGAATAATTACGCTCATTTTGGTCGCGATGCTCGCTGCCGCTACTCCGTTTGTTTGAGTGGTTTTTGCGATAAGCCGAAAGACAATATAAAACATGATGCCCATGAGTCCTGCTGGCCAAAACCAAGGTTCTGAGATGTAATTAGATTCTCCCCGAAAGAATATGAAACCCGTTAAGGCAGCTACCGCATAATTCAACATTATGGCTTGTCGGGCATTTGCGCCTGTGCGTCCCATCCATCTAAATAATAGAAGAATACAGGTAGAAGATAGTATGCTTAGCGCAATGTAAATCACTCGGGCAAGTATACTTGAAGGAGGTCTTCACCAATGTGCGTACGCTCCATTTCCTTGCCAATAAATTTTGGGGCTTGGATTCCATTTCCGATTCTCATTGGATTAGTGAACACCCTAGCTTCATCCCATAATCCAGCTTGATAAAACCGCTCTATGGTGTTTTTACCACCTTCGATAATCACGCTCTGAATGTCTTTACCATGCAGGTGATTGACTATTTCATGAGGAAATTCAGCTGGATCATTGATGCGTTCAAAACAGATGTTTTTTTCACAAAGCGCTTTACGTGCATTATAAACCCATGTTTCGTGTTCGTCATTAAACATACGCAGGCTAGAAGGGAGCTGCAACTGCGGGTCAATAACTAATCTCAGCGGGTTTTTTCCTGGCCAATACCGAGCGGTCAGTCTTGGGTCGTCTAGCAGAGCGGTGTTTTTACCAACCAAAATGGCCTCTTCTTCAGTTCGCAATTTATGCACCAGCTTATTAGATGCATCGGTGGTTATTTTCAAGGGCGGATTATCATCACTTGCCGAACGTTCTCGATCAATGTATCCATCTATGGTTTGTGCCCACTTAAGTATGATGTATGGGCGTTTCTTTTCGTGAAAGGTGAAAAACCTGCGATTAAGCCATCTTCCCTCTGACTCTAATACACCGGTAGTGACTTCAATTCCTGCTTTTTTAAGTCTCGCAATTCCTTTTCCATCCACTTCGCTAAACGGATCGGTATTGCAAATGACTACTTGTTTCAACTTATGTTTCACAATAAGGTCTGCACATGGTGGTGTTTTCCCTTGGTGGGCACACGGTTCTAGACTGACATACAGGGTGCTTTCGGCTAGCAATGCTTTGTCTTTCGCCGATTCTATGGCATTTACCTCAGCATGCGCTTCACCGCAGCGCTCGTGGTATCCTTCGCCTATGATTTTATCCTTGTGCACAATTACGCAACCCACCATTGGATTTGGAGCCACATTTCCTGCGCCCAAGGCCGCCAATTCGAGGCAGCGTTTCATGTATAGCTTCGATTCAGTATTTGGTTTCACAGCTTTTGAACTTTAAAGACTTCCCTTGATCCATTTGCCTCCACTTCAAGTATGCATAAACCAGCCGTTGCATTGCCTAGGTCGATTGTATTGGATGAAATTGGAAACTGCAATAATCTTCCCGATAGATCGTAAGCACGAATTTGATCCGGTGTTTCTGAAAATCGAATGATTCCTTGTGTGGGATTTGGTCCAAAACGAATCGATGTTTCCGATACAACCTCTTCATCGCCGAATGCTTCAGGAATTCTCACTCCATGATATAGAGCAATGTAAGAGCGGGTTAGCGTGGAGTCATAATATTCAGCCAATCCAAAATTGTGATCGAAATTTCGATGACTTCCTCCAGCTAGCATGTAGAAATTACGGTTTTTATTTGTCCGGAATTTGTCAAATAACACAGATGGATCGGAATTCATATAGTTCATCTTCACCAGATCTCCATCCGAATCGAATTCGGTGAAACACACTGCGCTAACATGGGTTTGCGCGCTTCCAGACAATGTGTTTATGTTGGTTATTTTGTTAAACGTACCGGCTGTTGGATCCAGATCCATACTTCCGCTAAAACTGCCAACCCAACACAATCCGTTATCTTCTGGATTCATAACAAGGGAAGGACTTGTAGTCTCCAATTCATTGGATAATTGATAGCGGAACATCTCTTGAAAGCCATAGGCCCATTCGAAACTACCCGATGAATTATATTTTGAAAGATACCAAGAGAGCGCATGTATGTCAAGAATCCATTCATCAACTCCCGGATCTACATCTCCGTTTGACGGAAGCTGTGCGGCTACATAAATATCTCCATTTCCAGATACTTCCATGAATGAAGTTTCTTGTTCGGCTAACTACTGGAAGTCTTGACACGAAACAACAAGCAAG
>CALKOP010000016.1 GCA_938091155.1 uncultured Flavobacteriales bacterium
CATGCATACATTCATGCATGCATGCATGCATGCATTCATGCATGCGTACCTGCATGCACGCATGCACTCATGCATGCATCCATGCATGCGTGCATGCATTCATGCATGCATACATGCATGCATTCATGCATGCATGCATACATGCATGCATGCATACTCTTCAATTGTGTTATGGTCAATGACATTGCTGTCTTGATCATAAAATTCGAATTGTTTAATCTGCGTGTAAATCGTGTCCAACTGCATTTGACCATCTACTATGGCATCATGAATTTCGTAAGGTCCTAACACGGATAAATCCTTTGATGAATTTTCCTCACAACTTGTTGCCAGAAGTGCAAGTAAAGCAGCGCTAATTAGCGTCTTGTATCGTCTCTTTCCCATCCTCAATACTTTTCAGCATTATGTCTTTTACTTCTGATATACTAACTTTTTTTCCTTCGTAGAATGTGATGGCTTCATCACTTGTATGCTCTAATTCATAATCAGTAACATATTCATCCATCCAAACCAACATGGCTTCATGAGCTGAATCAAGAAGTTCAACTTTACGCACCAGCATAACTCTTACCAACTGAGCAGAATCGGTTGTATCGCTATCTAATTTGCTTCTTAACCCTTTAATTCCGGTGCTCAACTCTACCATTCCCCCCATTCTTGGCATGACCTCATCATGAATCGCAATGCACTCTTTTTTAAGCGCTTCTACTTTCTCAAGCTTTGGATCGCTGCAAGAAGCGAGCATGGTTACGATACTTATTAGGAATAATACATTCTTCATGATTCTAGTTGTTTGATTGCGATATAAGCCATTAGCCCCGACCCAGTTTCAAGACATTTTTCATCTACGTCAAAGGTTGGAGTGTGCAATCCAAGTATTGGTGCAACATCAGATTCCCTTGTCCCTAACCTGTAAAAAGTCCCAGGTATTTCTTGTGAATAGTATGCAAAGTCCTCTCCTGTCATCCTCATTTCTAGATCCACCACATTTTCTTTGCCCAAAAACTCAATGGCGGCAGTCTGGGCCTGATCGGTAGTTTCAACATCATTATATACAAATGGATATCCAACACCAATATTAACTCTGCAATCGCCTCCCATCGCCTGCGCGGTGTTTTCGGCAATTTGGGTGATTATTTCATGTGCCTTTATTCTCCATTGTTCATCGAATGTTCGAAAAGTACCTGCAATGTTCACCTCATCCGGAATAATGTTAGTAGCACCGTTTGCCTCTACCTTACCAAAGGATAGCACACATGGTAAGCCTGGGTGTACCCTTCTACTCACCACTTGCTGCAGCGCTACTATTATGTGAGACGCTATTAATACGGGGTCAATATTTCTGTCTGGAAGGGCCGCGTGACCACCTTTCCCTAATACGGTAAGATGTATTTCATCAGCTGACGCCATGTATTTACCACTTCGAAAACCAACTTTCCCTGACTTTAATTCGGGGTATACATGCTGCCCTAAAATGCTTTTTGGAACAGGGTTTTTGAGCGCTCCAGTCTTAATCATCATGCTGGCACCACCGGGAAGTTTTTCTTCTCCAAGCTGAAACACGAGCTTAATTGAACCTTTAATTTGACTTTTTAATCGCAATAAAATTGCGGCCGTTCCAAGCAATGAAGTTGTATGAACATCATGGCCGCAAGCATGCATCACGCCTTCATTTTGAGATTTATACTCAACTTGGTTTAATTCATTTATCGGTAAGGCATCTATGTCAGCCCTTAAGGCAATTGTTTTACCCTGTTGTTCACCGTGAATCATAGCCACAATGCCTGTTTCACACAGTATTTCAAACGGAATTCCTAAGGTTTTCAACTGTGTCTGAATAAAACTACTTGTGTTATACTCCTTAAAAGACAATTCAGGATGAGCGTGCAAGTGCCTCCTAGTCTTAACGAGCCAAGGAAGCAATGCACTAGCTTCTTTTTTAATTTGTTCTATCAAACTGGATCAGCTTTTGAGAAAAATATAAGTTTCAGCGCCATTACTAACATCAAAACTCCGAAGGCTCTTTTAAGCATTAACTGACCCATACCTAGGCTCAATTTAGACCCAAAGTAGCCACCAATAACAAAGGTTAATCCGATTAGCAGCGCGTACTTAACATTTAGTTCTCCTTGCTTATAATAATTGAAAGCGGCTATAGCAGCAACGGGAATAACCAAAACACCAAGGCTGGTACCTTGCGCTTCATGTTGAGACATGGCCAGGAAAAAAACCATGGCTGGAACCATAACTAAGCCGCCACCAATACCAAACATTCCACTAAACGCACCGGCAGCTAAACCGATACATGCAAGTATTATTATTTCGTTAATTGTCATTAAAAGTCTAAGCCAAATGATAGATAAGAAACAGGGTCCAAAAATAGGCCGTTTTCAATTCCCCAAGCGTAATCGAAACGTACAAAGTATCCCCATATTTTAGTTCTTAAGCCCCAACCCGTACCTCCAATAATTGGGTCATTTTGATTCTTGTATGTTACCGTAACCGCACCATTTGTGACACTGATATTATTAAATGAATTTTCATCCGAATATGGATTTGGACCATTCCATGCAGAACCCACATCGGCAAAACCAATCAATTGGAAGTTAGAAATGAATTCGCTTTTAATTGGCTTATCAGTAAAGTACCGAACAATTGGCCAGCGGAGTTCACTGTTCAAAACCAAGAAATTGTTGCCATTTCTTGCATTCTGAATAAATCCGCGCATGTTAGTCGCAATAGTCTGGAAGGCATAACCTTGATCTCGAGGAACGAAGGTTGTATTGTCGAATCGATCTCGAGATGAAAGCACAATCCAGTTATCTACACTTCCCATGTAATAGACCAATTTTCGTTGTCCAAAACTTGAACTTCCTGCAAGTCGGTTCGCCCAAATCAAATCTCGGTGAATGGGCAGGTAATGGCGCGCGTCAAAGCCAATAACTGAAAACCCTGTACTTGAATTTAGAATATCACGATAATGTTCTGCAAACACCTTTGCTCTTGCCCCATTTCTGATGTTCAATGCTTTAATTAGGGTATTATCAAAAATGTATTCCGCCTTGACACCCAAGTAGTAGTTGAATCGATCTGGCGTTGCTAATGAACCTGCCTCAAGAGCCTCAGTCACCTGTCTATCCATTCTGGCCGAAGTTGTAAACTGCAAGGCCCCTACCTCACTGAGGGGATACCTGAATATCCCACGAACTTGATAGAGGTAAGTTCGCTGAATTGAATCACTGCGGTTTGCATCAATAAGCGATTGACGCTGCGCTATGTATTTTTTATCCCATCGCTTAGATCGATCCTCTAGTGATATAAAGTATTCGGTACCACTTCTGTTGAAGGAATAACGAAAACCACCTTCCAACTTATAATCTTCAAAAACATCAAGCATACCAACCTTTATAAATGCTCCCATGCCCGGCATGACATACGGACCACCGTTAAACGGTTGGTACAGGTCAGTGGCATAATCGAAATCAAATTGTGTGGTAAGATCAGTAGCTGCGAAGGCCAGTTTATAATTTCTATGCTCTCGTACTTCGAATGTCTGAACTGCTGAATATTGGGAAGAATCCTGATTTTGAGACTTGTCAATTAATACTTCATTTTCTGAATCTTCAATAGACTCATTATCAAAAGTGTAATTGGTTATATCAATTAAATCGCGGCCCTCTTTTATAGGTTCAATAAACTTGGCAGAATCTTGTGGTTGCGGTTCGTCTTGCTTCTGCAGGTCCAGTAAGTCATTATCCTCAAACACTTTATGTCTAATAAGGCTCGCACCATTCGAATCTTCAATGACATTTGGAGATTGAGCCTTTGGTTCAGCCCAAGAGGATCGATAGTTCGATTTTGGTGGCTCCATGTATCCTGATTGTGTTGCATTATCGACCTGCTTTATTCTATACTTTCCATCAAACCGAATCATCTCATAAGCCACATCATCCGTGGCGTTATAATCCATTTCTATAATGTTTCGCGGATATCTAGATCGTGGCTCTGTCTTCGTGAAGTATTGATAGCTAATAGCCGTGTCAATGGATAGAATAGAACTATCAACTCGTCCTACGTAGCGATTTCGAATGCCTGACTCGGTACTCAGGTAAACGAAAGATTCCCCATCAATACTTTGACCTTGAATCTCACTCGCTAAAGGGGTTTTTGTCAGCTTCATTGCCTTATTTTCATCTCCATTAAGGGATATTGAATAAAGGTCATAAAATCGTGAAGGCGCATATATCAAATGATCCTTTATTTGGTCAACAGTATCATTGACCCTATTAGAGGAAAAAATAGCTTTATCATCCCAAAAGCTGGGATATCGATCATCAAATACATCATTCGTAATTTGCCTCTGACTCCTTGCGGCCACACTATACATGAAGATATCTGACTGACCATTTGCAATAGCGCTGAATAAAATTTGCTTACCATCATTGTTTACATCCATCTCTAGAACCTTCTCCAATCTCAAGACTTCCGTTTTTGTTTCTATACCAGTATTTGGGTCTATTTGATATAACCAAACCTTTCCCTTCTTTTCTTGAATAACCATGAATCGACCTACCGCCTCGTTCCAATCGATTATTGGATAGGCTTGATCATAGATTCTTTCTAATCTATGCCCTTCGCGTAAATAGCCTTTGCGTTTGCCTGTTTGAGTGTCCAAAATCCAAAATTTGGTCTTACTCATGTCGTTTGAAGCACATGCTAAATATCGACCATCATTGCTGGACTTGAGCTCGCTATAGTCTAACGCTTTTCGAGTTTTAACATCAACAAATTCCTCAATTTCCTGCACTCCCTCCGCATCTTGCTCATAGCGATAGGCGAAATAATCTTGTGCATCTTCCAAGAGACTGGACATAGATATTCCAAGTACAAACAAAAATCCACTCTCCACATTTCGACTCACTCGAGCCATATACATGATATTGGGAATCACTTTTGAACCATAGGTTTCTCCGATATAATACCAAAGTGACCTACCCGCAATTTCACTGTCCAGTCCACGAAGGCGATTAAAGTTTTTGTATCGACCGCTAAGCACAATATCGCGTAATCTGTCATCGGCTTCAACATTCCAAGGCTCGGTAGCATACCAGGTGAGCCCGTCAATATACCATTCAGGAAAATTGAGTAGGGTGCTATTCTTGATCATTTCTCGCCAGTTGTCTCCGAAAAGCATTTGAGCAATAAGCACTTCAGACACCCCTTTTCTGACCTGTTTTCTCAAATTATTCAGATTACCATCATAATAGAGAAAGATCTTGTTTCCAGCAATTTGGGTAATACCACCAATATTGGATTCATCTGTTTCGGGAATGCCAACATTGCTTTGCCTGTAATGCTCAAGTTTTTGATACACCACAAATTGTAATCGTTCGCCACGAACTGGGTAGTCAAAAAAACGTTCTACCTCGCTTATGGTTTGATCGGCATTTCTAGCAGTGTAGATTGCCAGATTTTTACCTTTTCCATAGAAAAAGACCGTAAAATCACCGAACTCCATCTTTTGCCAGTTGAATTCTTCATACTGCAAACGGTTCTTACCAAATGGATGATGCATACCATGGTAAAATTGAGCTATACCTGTTGTATTTATTACAACAAGCATTGCCACAAGTAGCATCATTTTACATTTGCCTGAATTCAATCTTCGTCTCGTGTTGTTGGGCATAAAGGTAGGCACCACATCATGAATGACGAAACAAACCGTACACGTGTATGTTCCATATTAAAAAATTTGTTTTCAGTCCTTTTCAAGAAAACACCTACATCCTTTATTCTGAGTCTGGTAAGGCTTGGATTATTGATCCGGGTTGCTACGATTTAGAAGAGAAAAAGAGCCTGACGGACTTCATTAAAAAAGAAGACCTCTCTGTCACCCGTTTATTAAACACACATTGCCATCTCGATCATGTTTTTGGAAATAAGTTCGTCAGTGAAACTTATGGCGTTCTTCCAGAGTACCATAAGCTTGATGAACCCACCATGGACATAGCCAGTGTATCAGCAAAAATGTATGGTGTTAGTGGTTTTGAAGACTCGCCAAGAGCCAAAAATCACTTAAAGGAAAATGAAACTTTAGATCTTGAAGGAAATGCCTTTGATATTTTATTTGTTCCTGGGCATGCGCCCGGACACATAGCCTTTGTAAGTCACGAACAAAAGATCATTATTGGTGGAGATGTGCTCTTTCGAAGATCAATAGGAAGGACTGATTTACCTGGAGGAGAATTAAACACATTATTACATTCCATTAGAAATCAATTATTTGCTCTTGCCGAAAATTTCACAGTCTATTCTGGACATGGTGAAGAAACTACAATCGGATACGAGAAAACACACAACCCATTTTTAACTTAACTAAATAAAAACATGAAAGATTTTCAAGAAATTATTGACCTCATTGCAGGTTACGCAGTAGAATACGGAATGATGCTCATTGGGGCTGTTATAGCGCTCATCATTGGCTTATGGATTATTAAAATAATGGTCAATACCGCAGACAGCATGATGACCAAACGGAACATAGACCCAAGTTTAATTCCATTTTTAAAGAGCATTCTTAATATAGGACTAAAAGCAGCTCTTTTTATAAGTGCAGCAGGAATGGTGGGCATAGAAATGACCTCGTTTATTGCTATTCTTGGAGCGGCAGGTTTGGCGGTTGGCCTCGCCATGCAAGGCACTTTACAAAATTTTGCTGGCAGTGTAATGATACTTCTCTTTAAGCCTTTTAAGATTGGTGATGTATTACAGGCACAAGGATATACAGGGTCAGTGAAGGAAATTCAAATCTTCAACACCATAATGGCTACTCCCGATAATAAGATCATTATTATTCCGAATGGTGGTTTGGCAAATAGTTCAATGGTAAATTATAGTACCATGGATACTCGCAGAGTAGATTTCTCTTTTGGCATTGACTACAATGATGATTTTGAAAAAGCAAAGTCACTAATAAATGGACTAATCGATGAGGACAGCAGAATTTTGAAAGATCCAGCTGCTTTTGTTCGAGTTGGTGAATTAGGAGATAGCTCTGTAAACATTACTACGCGAGTCTGGGTGAATGCTGCAGATTATTGGGCAGTGCATTTCGACATGATTGAAAACGTGAAAAAGACATTTGACAAAGAAGGTATTAGCTTTCCGTTCCCTCAGATGGATGTGCACCAGGATAAATAAAGAGTTAGAAATGAAATTACAACAAGATGTTGAATTGGAATTTCCAATTTCATCCGCTTATTGATCTTCCCGATGATACTAGGACGCTTACCGCTGAAAGGTTGATAGGGTTAGAATGAACTAATTGCACTACAATTATTCATAAGACTTTTCATCGGTGACGTCCTTTTTTATATCCAAGAAGTTTTACCTCCAGAAGTGATTTGTATTACGATTCTTAATCTGGATCAAGCTAAAGCATAAGAAGTTCGATATTTTTTCAATCAAAAGAGAAATAGCTTGCATCAGATTTGAAATTATTTACATTTGCCGACCTTCAAAAAGGTGAAGCAATTTCCGCTTCGACTGACTGTTGTCAGTATCACATTTCGATGTGGTCGGAAAATTGGTCCGGTAGTTCAGTTGGTTAGAATACCTGCCTGTCACGCAGGGGGTCGCGAGTTCGAGTCTCGTCCGGACCGCTTATAAAAGCGGAAATAAACCGCAATATGCAGTAAAACCTCACGTTTCGTGGGGTTTTCTTGTTTTACCCCATACCCAATTTCACCCCCTTTCTACCCTATTCAGGTGGACTAATCGGTGTTTCCAGTCGCCTATTCTGCAACCTTAAGCTTGAATCTGCTTCATAATATTTTCAGGAGTTATCTGTTTCAATTCATCTTCTTTCATTCCAGCATCAAGTGCAATTTGCATTGCACCTAAAAAGCTTGCATGGGCATGAAAAATCAATTCGTCAAGCTCCTCATGCCCCAAAGAATCCGAATATTCCTCTTTGTCTAATTGCTGGTTAAAGTTTTCATATGCTTTGCCAAAACCACGCATTCTAATCCTACAGAACTCAAGCTTTTCTGCACTTGATTCACCTGATATTCTATCAAGGTACTCTTGATAATGCATACTCGCTACGTCCGATAATGATTCTACTCCCCATCTCTTGAATTTTTCCCTATCCATTGATTGGGCTCTATCATGAACAATTTTAATCCAAAAATCTTCTTGAACATCTTGCCTGCGTTTTTGAATCATCACACCTTTATTTTCAATAGAAATGAAAAAGTCGGGGCCGATAAATGCAAACATCAAATCAAATTCATTTGAATTATCTGCAAGTCGAAATGCATTTGCCCCGCCATTCATTGCAATGATTTGATCACATAAATATTTAGCAATGAATTCACTTCCTTCACAACTAATTATAATCCGTGGTTCGCTTGAATCGTTGTCTGAAAGAATTAATGTAGGGGTCAAAAATGTTAGCTGATCTGATTCATCGTGAGGAATTTGAACTAAACCTACTCCTTGCAACCAATCTATTTCTACTATTTCAGCTGCATTATCATCGTATGTAAAATCAATACTCTTGGCATCAAAATATCTTCTGGACGCAATGATTATTAGGTTTTTTCTTCTGACTATATCATATTCATCTTTAGACCAATAGTCTTCGTCATGCTTTTCTCCAAAATGATTTTGCTCAACAAATTGATCCTGAAAATATCGGGCTTTCTTTTCAGAATCAAACTCCCCTATTATCATCAATTGAGTATCGAGTTTTAAGTTCCAATCCTTATTCCTATCAAAAATTAAATCTGAAAAAATATTCTCCGGATCTAGTAGTTCTTTGCTTAGCAGATGGTTGTTTTCATTTAACGCGTCAATTCCATCTCGAATATATTTTGATGCATCATGCTGTCCGATCACCACTCCGCTAGGA
>CALKOP010000017.1 GCA_938091155.1 uncultured Flavobacteriales bacterium
AGTCATTGTATCTGATATTGAGTACAATGATTCCGGGGGCAGCGCAAAATGGGAAGCCATTTATACGTTCGGGTCAAAAAAAACGCAAGGTCCATAACAAGATTAAAGCGCGGTTCAAATTGCAAGACAGTAAAATAATTGCATATTTAGATGAATTTAATGTTCATCAATCGGCCACACAGGCAGTGGGCTTTTCAGGCTGGGTAATTGGTTGGAGCGCATACTTTAAAAAGAAATTAGGTTTACAAACAAATGCTTTGTTAAATCGATTTGAAAATGAACAGAAATCTCAATAGTAGCGCATTTACAAGTGAGTTCAGGTTGTGGTTTCGCAGCATGGTTTTCTTCAGAGGGTTATTGATTCTTGGTCTTTCTATTTTAGTTCAGAACGCCAATGCTCAAGACTTCGGAGTGGAAGAAGAAGAAGAAAAACCGAAGGACGAGGATGAATTAGGCCAGATACCGTTAGATCCTTATCGACTAACCTTCCGTATTCGCCCCTTATCTTATTTTTTATTCCCAGTTACTGCAGGTAGAGTTGGAAGTTTTAACGGCAGGGTCGATTACGCCTTTTCCAGAAGGATTGCCGTAGGTTTGGAAGGAAATTATTTTTACGTCAGGCCATTTGCAGGTTCGCAACTTCGCGCGGATATATTCAGCATTCGCCTAGATGCCAATTATTTTTTATTCAAGCCCACCAACATGGACCGGTATGCCGAAGGCTTTCACGCTGGTGCATACTACAAGTACAGATATGATGACTCGTTTGGTCCCTCTGTAACTGCCGCCTATGGAACCAGTCGAGTTATTCAGTCAGGACATGTTTTTGGTCCCATAATCGGCTGGCAATACGTCAAGAATAAATTTGTCTTTGATCAATCCATTGGTTTTGGATTAGGGCTTGCAAGCTCAAACGTGGGAATTCTAATCGTGCCAGATTTTCGCCTCGGATTGAGTATTGGTGCGGTGGTTTTGCAATAACATTGCACTATGACAGATTTAGACATTGCAGCTGCGGCTGAATTGCGCCCCATTCAGCAGATTTCCGATAAGCTTAACATCAACCCAGCAAACCTCGAATTATTTGGAAAGTTCAAATCCAAATTACCCCTGAGCTTGATCAATGAGGAGCGTGTAAAACAATCTAAGTTGATATTGGTCACTGCAATTTCACCAACTCCAGCCGGAGAGGGGAAGACAACAACATCCATCGGGCTTTGCGAAGGTCTTAATCGAATTGGCAAGAATACCACAGTAGTCTTACGTGAACCATCATTAGGCCCTGTGTTTGGAATGAAGGGTGGCGCAACTGGTGGTGGTTATAGTCAAGTAATTCCAATGGAAGACATCAACTTACATTTTACGGGTGATTTCTCTGCCATTGAACGTGCACATAATTTGCTTGCTGCCCTTATCGATAATAACATCCAAAGTAAAAAGCGAAGCCTAGGAATAGATCCGCGAACCGTAGTTTGGAAACGGGTGATGGATATGAACGATCGCTCACTTAGAAACATTATAGTTGGATTGGGAGGTGTTGGTATGGGTACTCCAAGAGAGACTGGATTTGATATTACTGCCGCTTCGGAGATTATGGCCATTCTGTGTATGTCCAAGGGTTTACAGGATCTTAAAGAGAGAATAGGTCGCATTTTTATCGGCTATACAATGGATAAGAAACCCATTTATGCCACAGACCTGAATGCTCATGGAGCAATGGCGGCATTAATGAAAGATGCGATTAAACCGAACTTGGTGCAGACGCTTGAAGGGAACCCAGCTATAATTCATGGGGGACCATTCGCAAATATTGCTCAAGGAACCAATTCAATCATCGCAACCAAGATGGGAATGTCTCTTTCAGACTTTGTCGTGACCGAGGCGGGATTTGGTGCTGATTTGGGAGCTGAAAAGTTCTTTGATATAAAATGTAGGACAGCTGGTCTCAACCCAAATGCTGTAGTGATTGTTGCGACTGTAAGAGCTTTGAAATATCATGGCGGTGTGCTAGTAAAAGAACTCAATGAAGCAAATGCAGAAGCGGTAAAGCGAGGTATAGTAAACTTGGAGAAGCATCTTGAAAATGTGGCTCAATTTGGAGTGCCAGCGGTTGTGGCCATCAATCAGTTCAGTTTAGATACTGAGGAAGAACTGCGAGTCATATCAGAATCCTGTGAAAAGCTCGGAGTAAAGGCAGTTCTAAGCAATCACTGGGGCAAAGGCGGAGAAGGGGCAGATGAGCTAGCTAAACATATAGCTGCCATTGTTGAAGGCAATTCCAGACCATTTCAGCCCATCTATGATCTGAATCTATCCGTTGAAGGAAAAATTGAAGCGGTGGCGAAAAAGATTTACGGAGCAGGTGAAGTCGAGTACACAAGCAAAGCCAAAAAGGACTTACAAAGAATTAGTGACCTTGGTTTGTCGGGTTTACCCGTTTGTATTGCTAAAACTCAAAAATCTTTGTCTGATAATCCAGCTTTAATTGGACGTCCTGAAGGCTTCACGATAACTGTTCGCGAAATTGAAATAGCAGCCGGAGCAGGCTTTTTGGTGCCAATAACGGGAGACATGATGAGAATGCCAGGACTACCTGCCACACCAGCTTCCGAGAATATTGATATTGATGCTAACGGCAACATAACAGGCCTGTTTTAAAATTTACATTTATAGCCCAAAATAGAGAGCAATGCAACAGTCTATTTTCCTAACCATAGCCACGCTATTTATTTCGTTGATTTCCTTCGGCCAACCTCCTGTTGATGTTTGGCAAGTACAAACGCCATCAAATCCAATGAATTGCACCAATACAACTGTTACAGTAACGGGATGGAATGATGCGACAAACTACACTTTACAGACAATTACGCACAGTTATGGAAACGATACCATTTGGATAGAAATCCCATATCAATCACCTCAAATTGTCCTAGGTGCCTTAACATCTTGGTCGCATACAATCTCCCTCGGTAATGTGCCTTATGGAAATTGGACTATAGCAGCGAGGGGTTACTTAGGAGGTACATGGCAGTCTGAGGCATATGGCTGGCTTCCGGTTGGAGCCTGTTGTCCATCTTCAATACCACAATTTGAATTTGTGGAGGATACGGTTTGTGCTAATTCACCAATTACAGTTACGAATAGCAGCCTCGGAAATAATTTAAGCTATTTATGGGAGTATGAGGGAGGAACATCAACGGCAACAACTCCAACATTTTCAATTGCTGAACCAGGAACATATGGTGTTACACTTACTGTTACCGGAGATACTTGTATCGACTCTTTGGTGAAGGAAATTGAAATTTTGGCACAACCAGAGGTCAGTCTAGGAAATGACACTACTGTATGCGATGGAGATACAATGGTTTTAACACTTCCTGCGGGTAACGATTACCTCTGGAGTAATGGCAGCACTTCCTTTTTTAACTCGATATCGACAGTGGGCTCACTATCGGTGACTGTGACTAATGATGATGGCTGTGAACGAAGCGACACTATCGCTGTTACTAGCATATTGCCAACTATTAGCGTAGATCTTGGTTCAGACAAAGTAGTTTGTCCGGAAGGCGGAGTTACTTTAAATGCAGGTATTGGCGGTTCAACTTATGCCTGGTCTAATGGAGATAGCTCCCAGATAATTACGGTTAATCAAGAAGGTTCGGTTAGCGTGACTGTAACAGAAGCAGGTTCATGTGATGGGGCAGATGAGGTTCAAATTGATTGGTATGATGTTGATGTTGCTGAGATTTTATTGGCCGCTGATAGCTGTGGAGAACGCCTAATTCATTTGGACCCAAATAGCCATGACGTTGTTTCTTGGAGCGATGCCAGTGCTGATACAGCAATGCTTGCTACAATTCCTGGATACTACTCTGTGATCGCGACAGACAATAATGGTTGTGAATCAACGGACAGTAAGTGGGTGAATATTGTCGAGAATCCAATTATTGATTTAGGGGCAGACACGTTTTTATGTGGTGAAGAAACCATCTTGTTGACAACAGGAGTTTCTGGAGATCACATTTGGAAGGATGGGTCAAAAGGAATATCATTTACAATAACAAAACGTGGTACCTATACCGTGAGCGTTACTGATCAGAACGGATGCACTGGTGCTGATACAATTAAAGTTTCTGATTGTTTAGCGATTAATGAGGTCAACTCTGAGGTTATAATATTGTTTCCTAACCCAGCTCTTAGTTATCTATCGGTTGTTGGAGCATCTAATGAGTCATATCAAATTGTTGATGGAGCCGGACGAAATCTAAGCTCTGGATATTTTAATGGTGAAAGTATTAGTGTCGAAAACTTGGAGAGTGGAGTTTACTTTTTAAAGTTCATAGGGGAGACTACTCGAATTGAATCTTTTATTAAGAATTAAGAATTTTGAAGAATCTAGTTTTAACTCAATTGTTGTTGTTATTTTTTGGTTTGGGAATGTCCCAAACGGTAAACGTTACCCAAGTGACCTCCCCGTCCAATGCATTTAATTGTACCTCAACAATAATAACTGTAGCGGGCTATAACGCAGGTGCCGGATTTACACTAACAACGCCTACATATTCCATTTCGAACGATACTATATACGTTGAAATAGCATATGCCATTCCATCGTTTTATATATCTGTAATCACCAATTGGAGTCATAATATTTCTTTGGGAAATGTACCCTATGGTAGTTATATAATCATCGCTCGTGGATATGGAAATGGTAGTCTTTTAGACTCAGAATATGGATCATTGAATGTAGGCGCCTGTTGTCCCATCGCCATCCCATTGTTTGACTTCATGCAGGATACTGTATGTGCAAATTCTAGTATTACCGTGAATAATAATAGCACAGGGAATAACTTAAGCTATTTATGGGAGTACAATAACGATACATCCACTTTGTTAAGTCCAACATTTTCAATTCCAATAGCTGGGACATATGGTGTAACACTTACTGTTACTGGTGATAGTTGTTCAGATACCCTTGTTAAGCAGATAGAAGTATTAGAGCTTCCAAATGCCGATTTAGGTAATGACACGAATATTTGTGATGGTGATACTTTAGTATTGACACTTCCAATAGGTAACGATTACCTCTGGAGCGATGGAAGTACTTCCTATCAGAATACGATGGCATCAATAAGTTCTCTATCAGTTACTGTGACGGATGATAATGGTTGTGACGGAGTTGATACAATTGCTGTAACTGGCATCTTTCAGACTATTAGCGTAAATCTTGGTTCGGCTCAAACGGTATGTCCAGAAGACGATGTTACTCTAAATGCCGGCACTGGAGGCTCGACTTATTCATGGTCAACTGGTGGTACAAACCAAATGGAGACTTTGATGGAAGAAGGGATTGTGAGCGTTACAGTATCTCAAATTGGACTATGTGATGGGGTAGATGAGGTTCAAATTGACTGGTATGATGTTGATGTTGCTGAGATTTTATTGGCCGCTAATAGCTGCGGAGAA
>CALKOP010000018.1 GCA_938091155.1 uncultured Flavobacteriales bacterium
GATGTTTTAACGTCAGAATTCATTGCACAACATGGGCAACCAGATGTTTTAATAACAGATCCTCCGAGAGCTGGCATGCACGTAGATGTGGTACAGCGCATTATTGAAGCATGTCCAAAACGAATAGTTTACGTGAGTTGCGATCCCGCGACTCAGGCACGAGATATTGATCTACTTAAGGAAAGATATCAACTAATCAAGATTCAGCCTGTGGATATGTTTCCACATACAAGTCATGTTGAAAACGTGGCCCTGCTTGAATTAAAGTAAAATCAGGCATTATACTTTCTTAATACCAACCACAAATATTGGAATTGAATAAATCCTATTGTTGCAAATAACACATGGAAAGAACTGACATCATAACCGTTTTTATTGGAAACCTCAGGATTGACGAACCCATCGGTACATTAACTGACCTGCTGGTCAGCGTTCTATGTTTCATCTTCTTTTACAAACTCCATAAATCTGGAATCAATAACCGTTCAACCACACTGTTCAAGTATTACTTATTTCTTATGGGGTTCGCTACTCTGTTTGGCGGTCTATTTGGGCATGCATTTTTATATGCGCTATCAATGTCTTGGAAACTACCAGGTTGGATAACAAGCATGTTCAGCATCATGTTAATTGAAAGGGCGGCCATTAATCATACAAGAATTCTATTCAGCGAGAAAGTGATCAAGGTCTTAGGATACATCAACATATTTGAATTGACCACTTTCATGGCACTTTCCATTATAACGTTAGACTTTGCTTTTGTAGAATTCCACTCGGGCTATGGGTTAATGTTTGTGGTTCTTGGCTTAGAAGGTTATTTATACTACAAAACTAAAAATGAGGCCAGTAAATTCATTTTGATTGGCATAGGATTAGCCGCAGTTGGAGCCTTGTTCTTCATGAATAAATGGATTATTCACCCTTGGTTTAATCATCTAGCAGCAAGTCACACTATATTGGCTATTGCAGCCTACTTCTTCTATCAAGGTGCTCGCAGAGTTGATCTTAGCGAAAGCGTTCACGAAAAATAAGGCATAAAAAAGCCTCATCACATGTGATGAGGCTTTCATTTTCAATCTCTTTTACTACGCAGCAGCCATTTTACCATGCGTATCTGGACTTGCCATCTTCCTCATAGCACGCTGATGCATTGCTAAAGCCTCGCCAAACGTTGGAACAGTGCGATATGGTACGCCATATTCTTTGGCGGTAGCCTCCACTATTTTTGATATCTCAGGATAATGCACGTGACTTACGCTTGGGAAAATATGGTGTTCAACTTGATAGTTCAATCCACCACAATACCAAGTAAGCAGCTTATTGTTGGCTCCAAAGTTGCTGGTAGTGCTTAATTGGTGAGCTTCATAGCATTGTTCCAATTCAGTTGCTCCTTTTTCCACAAAATCATGCTCTTCCATAATATGTGCCGGTTGAAAAATCATTGCTAAAAGCAAGCCTGCAATAAGGTGTAATAACATGAATCCAGCAATCACTAGTCCAGGACTATAACCCATGATGTAAATAGGTACAAAAAACATGTAGAACAAGTAAACAACCTTACTTACCGCAAGAGTGGCGATGGCCGCTGTATAAGAAACGTCCTGACCTTCTAATAAACCCAAGTTTTTATACTTGGTAATTCGCTTAAAGTCCTTGATCAATACCCAACTGAATGTCATGAAGGAATATAACACCCAAGAATAGATATGTTGATATTTATGACGAGGTTTCCAAGGCTCATAAGGCGTGAAACGCATGATATTACCCGCCTCCAAATCTTCATCTAAGCCACGAACGTTCGTAAAACTATGGTGTAAAACATTATGCTGAATTCTCCAAGAAAGAGAATTACCACCGATGATGTTTAAAGAATAGCCAAACAGTTGGTTTACCCAACCTACTGAAGAGAATGAACCGTGATTCGCGTCATGCATGACTGCTAAACCAATACCTGCGGCTCCTATACCCATGATTGCTGAACAGAGTATATATTGCCAGGTAGTTACCTCAACGCTCATCATTAGAGCATAAGGAGCAAAATACAATGAGAACATCACGAGCGCTTTAAACATTGCTCGAGAATCACCTTTACGGCTGATGTTATTTGATTCGAAATACTCGTTTACACGAGATCTCAATTTGCGCGCAAACTCTTGCTTGTCACGTCTATTATATCGGGGAATTACTTTCTTCAAACTATACTTTTTCGTTAATAGATAGATTAATCAATCGAAACAATCTTGATATCAAATGTCAAGTCTTCTCCAGCCAACGGATGATTCGCGTCAAGCGTGATTGTTTCATCAGTAACATCGGCAATGGTAACAGGAATCTGACGACCATCTTCTAGGTTAGAAACCAAACGCTGCCCTTTCTCGGCCTTTAATTCCGATGGAATAGATGCCTTTGGTACTTCGTAAACCAATTCTTCCTTAACAGATCCATAAGCTTCGTCTGCAGGAATAGTGAACACTTTGGATTCTTCTGGAGACATTCCTAAGACTGCCTTATCAAAACCAGGAATTACCTGTCCAACACCAACTTCAAACTTCAACGGATCTCTTCCTTCTGACGAATCAAACATTTCACCATTCGTTAAGGTCCCTTTGTAATGCAGGGAAATATTATCGTTGTTATCAACTTTCTTCATAGAACTAATTCTTCATCAATTTTAGACCGCAAAGGTACTCGATTCTGATAATTATGAGCTGATAATGGTCATTTCTATGACCATATCAATGTTAAGAGCCCAAGCCGTAGGAAGAACAAGCGTCTAGATGAATTGTTGAGTCAATGATTACTGAATAGGATAATAAATCCTAGTGTGAATATTCGGAGCATCAGCTGCAGTAGTAGGTTCATTCATATATTCTTCGATGGCGGGTCCGTTCATCAAGCTTCCATGCCACTTCATGTATTCTTCCATCGCTATATGCGCATCACCTATCTTATCATAAGCTCCAAAGTAATCCAACATAATAGCTTTTCCTCCCATGGTGAATGCTTCTAAACCTTCAGCGGTTGAACCAGAGGCAACAGGCATGGCAGCCATGCATTCGGCAGTTTAATTAGCCCCATCCCAAACGAAGTATAATCCGCACGGCATGCCGTCCGTCTCTAAGGAATCTTTTTCACAACCACCAGTTGCTTTAGCAAATCCAGACTCAAAAAATAGTTGCATTTGAGCAAATTCCACAGTATCCCTAACTCCAACACATGTGCGTTCCGCCATATCAGCAGTCTCTATAGAATATCCATCAAACTCAGTTCTAGCAGACTTATTCGACGCCACGGCTGCCTTTAGTTTATCCATTCCCTTTTGATAATCGGGTCCTTTTCCGTCCAAGGTGACCATTTAGTCATTTCAGCAAACGTGCTGATATGTTCAAAAACAAAATCTTTGGGTGCGTTAATGGTTGTTGATCGTTCAAGATGAATATGCTGATCTGAGCAGCTGCTACATCCTATGACAAATGCTATTGCCGGGGAAGCAATTAAAAATTTGTTGGCTTTCATAATCGTAAAGTGGCTGGTTTCAAATCAATAATAAAGAAATTTTCAATTCTACATCGCATGCTAACAGGCAATTGATTTTCTTTAGCCACATGAATTATGTGAAACTATTCCTCTTGACTTTTCTCCTTGCAAGCTTTGGCTGTAAAGATGAAATTGATGCGGATGACCATAAAACAGTCTTTGAAAATACAGGAGGGCTGGAGACCGCAACTTACGCTGAGGGCATTGATTGGTGGACTAAACTGGAAGATGCTTCTCCTTTTGTGCGCATGGAAACATTTGGCGAAACAGATGCTGGAATACCATTGCACTTGATCATCATTAATGGAAAACGAAACTTTTCCCGTGAAAACATCCTTGAATCTAATCAGCTAATCTGTTTAGTGAATAATGGCATACACCCCGGCGAACCAGATGGTATTGATGCCTCCATGCTGTTTGCGCGAGACCTTGTATCTGACCCAGATTTTGAAGAGAAGCACAAAGATGTTGTTGTCTTAATCATTCCTTTCTATAATGTTGGTGGCGCATTGAACAGAAACTGCTGCAGCCGCGCCAATCAAAATGGTCCTGAATCATATGGATTTCGCGGCAATGCTCGTAACCTAGACCTGAACAGAGATTTCGTCAAGTGTGATAGTAAAAATGCCAAGTCATTCAATGAGCTATTCAGTTCGTGGGACCCAGATGTTTATTTAGAAACGCACGTCAGCAACGGAGCCGATTACCCATACACTATGACATTTCTTACTTCGCAGCCAGATAAACTTGGGTTTGGACTGGGTGAATATGTTCGTAAAGATTTATCGGATTACATGTTTAGTGGTATGAAGGAATCAGGAGACGAAATGGTTCCATACGTGAACGTATTTGGCACTTCACCTGACTCTGGATTTGCTTGCTTTTATGATAGTCCTCGCTACTCAACCGGTTATGCGGCATTACATCACAGTATCGGGCTATTGACCGAAACCCATATGCTAAAACCTTTCAAACAGCGGGTGGAGTCTACCCATCGTTTTATGCACCACCTAATGAATCATTTATCAGAATCCAGTCAGGAAATTCAAGAATTGAGAAGTGCAGCACAAAGGGAAGCTCTCGGTTTAAACAACTTCATATTGGACTGGGAGCTTGATTCTAGCAAAACAGCAATGCTTCCCTTTAAAGGATTTGAGGCTTACATTGACACAAGCTTGGTAACGAATAAACCTCAACTTTTCTATAATCAAGATGTAAGCTGGGAAAAGGAAGTTTCCTACTTAAGTAGCATGAAACCCACTAAAACTGTTACTGCTCCTAAATCATATTTGATGCCTGCAGCGTGGAGTGATGTTGTCGAGTTACTTGAATTGAACGGAGTAGAAATGACCCTCATTGATAGTGACACAACATTCGACCTCATTGCTTACGAAATAGTCGACTATGAAACGGCTAAAACTCCTTATGAAGGACACTATGTGCACAGTAAATGCAGCACGGAAAAACAGTTTTGGAACAAAACGCTGAATGCAAATTCATACTATCTGATTGATCTTAATCAATCCAAGAAGCGATTCATAGTTGAGACGTTAGAACCAGAGGCTCCGGATAGCTATTTTAATTGGAACTATTTCGATGAAGTGCTTCAACAAAAAGAATGGTTCTCGTCCTACGTTTTTGATGCCAAGGCAGCAGAAA
>CALKOP010000019.1 GCA_938091155.1 uncultured Flavobacteriales bacterium
TCATTTATTTAAGAGAATTGAATTCGGATTCATTTGCAATGGCCAACAATGTAATGACTCCAAATGGGGATGGATTGAATGATTATTTAGAGTTTTCAATACAGGAGGAGTCACTAGTTCTTGATTATCATCTATTGGTCTATGACCGATGGGGAATTAAAGTATTTGAATCTGAGGATATGGGCGAACGTTGGGATGGTATGCGCCCTTCTGGTCGTGAATCAGATGACGGTGTATTCTTTTATTTGCTTCGATTCGAAACCGTGTGCGTGCAGAAACCGGTACTCGAAATCATGGATAATGTGACATTGATAAAATAGTCAAGCAACATTTCACTATCAATTACGTCCATAGCTCTATGAAGCTGTTTACCGAGAGGTTGAATGTCTTAAGTTTGAAGTCAGAACGCTCATATTTAGTATTCAAATTGAATAGATTTTACCTACTACCATTTTTCATTTTTCTATTCCTTTCATCTACAGTTATCGGGCAATCTCGAGGATATGTAGAAAATAAGGGCCAGTGGGATGATGATATTGTCAGCCGCTTTTACTTGATCAATGGAACTGCTTGGTTCTACAATGACCGTGTTAGGATATCCCTGCTTAACGAGGAAGATATGCATGAAAAGCATGAGTTCTCGCATGATCATCCATATGAAGACAACATTATTTCAGGTCATACCTATGAGATGGTATTCTCAGCGAATGGTGCTTCAAGTTCTGAATTGGATAAAAAACATAGCGACTACATCAATTACTTTATTGGAAACGATCGTTCAAAATGGGCGAGTAGGGTTGGAGTCCATGATGAACTTCAATATCAAAATATTGCTGCAGGTACAGACTTAATTTGGTCAATGGAAAATGGCCAAATGAAATATACCTTCATACTAGAGGCTAATACAGACCCATCAACTATTGGAGTTGAATATGGCGCTGTTCGAGGTCTTAAATTAGAAGATGGTAAGTTGAAAATATCGTTGCCAAACTTAGAAGTCGCAGAACAATCACCCTATGTATATCAATTGATAGATGGAATTGAGGTAGAAGTGTCAAGTGCATTTGAGTTAAATGGTAATCGAGTGAGTTACTCCTTGGGTGATTACGATAAATCACAAATGCTGTACATCGATCCAGTGGTAATTGCTTCGACCAATATAGGTTCAACTGTCAACACATGGGGGCATTCAGCAACATTCGACCAATTTGGAAATATTGTGGGTGGCGGAAGACCTTTCGGTCAAGGATATCCTGCAGATACAGGATCATATCAAATTAATTTTGCCGGTGGTCCAACGGACATTGGCATATCCAAGTTAAATGTGGATGGAAGTGATCTTTTGTGGAGTACGTATATAGGTGGAGCTACTTCTGACGAATACGTTCACAGCATTGTTGTGAATGGATTTAATCAGGTAGTTGTTCTTGGTAAAACCTCATCTTCAGATTATCCTGTTTCAGAAGACGCGTTTGATACCACTTTTAATGGGGCTGAGGATATATGCCTAACCGTACTTTCAGACAGTGGTGATTCAATTATTGGCTCCACCTACGTTGGCGGTGAAAACAATGATGGACAAAATATAGTTCCAGGTTCTTACTCAGGTTTCAAGGGGGAAGTTGTATGCGATTTGTATAGCAATGTCTATGTGGCAAGCACATCTAGCAGTGATACGTTTCCAGTTACAAATGGAGCCTTTCAAACTCAACGAGACAGTCTGCAAGACGCGGTGGTATTCAAAATGACCTATAATGCCAGCGATATGTTATTCAGTACGTATTTGGGAACGGAAGCAAATGACGCAGCATTCAACTTGAAGCCAGCAAAAGACAATTCGGTTTACGTAACGGGAGCTACGGGAAGCGCCAACTTTCCGGTTACAAACGGTGCACATGATGAATCATTCAATTTTGGTAGTTATGACGCATTTATAACTCGTTTTGATCAAAACGGTCAGAACATCCTCCATAGCACATTTATACAATCAGATTCAAATGGAGATGATAAGGGCTATTTCTTGCAAATCGATAGATACAAAGACATTTATGTCCTTGGCAGTTCGCAGGCAATTACAGCGGATACTAATAAATACGCAGGGCCAGCAACGGGGTCATTTATTAGAAAATACAGTCCTGAATTAGACTCTCTTCATTGGACGTCAACATTTACAAGTATCAACCAATCTGCTTTTTTGGTGGACAATTGCAGAAACATTTACGCGGCCGGAAATGGTCCTGGAGCAGTAGACACGGTGGACAATGTTCAGGCAACTCAAGGTGGTTTTTATGTGATGGTGCTCACCCCGGAAGCAGACACCATATTAATGGGGTCTTATTATGGTGCCGGTGGTTCTCACGTTGATGGTGGCACAAGTCGTTTTGATAAGCGAGGAGCTGTTTATCAAGCAACTTGTTCATCGGGTTACTTTCCATTGACGAGCACAGCTTGGTCGGGAAATCAGAATGGTGGAACGTACGATTTAACAGTTTTCAAAATTGATATGGAAGTACAAGCCGCAGTGGCCAATGCTCAAATAGCGCCTAACAGCGTAGGTTGTGCTCCGTTCACC
This sequence comes from uncultured Flavobacteriales bacterium, assembly GCA_938091155.1. Classification (GTDB taxonomy): domain Bacteria; phylum Bacteroidota; class Bacteroidia; order Flavobacteriales_G; family Salibacteraceae; genus SHAN690. The sequence goes on from CALKOP010000019.1 coordinate 2,573, forward strand.
GTCAACTTTACCAATTTTGGTAGTCAGGGATTAAGTCATTTCTGGGATTTTAAAGATGGTGACACTTCAAATTTGCAGACCCCATCCCACACTTTTAATGATCCGGGTACTTATGAAGTTGACTATGTGATCTATGACACTGGTGGTTGTGTGTTGAGTGATACCGCAACCTTAATTGTTGTAGTTCATGACTCAGCTGCACCAGAAATTATTGTTGGTCCAACAGAATGTGTAGAGGAAGTAGTCTTGACAACGAATAGTTCCTTCGCTAATTATGAATGGTCTACTGGGGAAGGTACACAGTCAATCGCAGTTGATTCAGCAGGTGTTTATTGGTTACAAATCACAAATTCATGTGGTTCCTATAGCGACACGGTGCAAGTGGATTTTACGTTGGCTTATAATTTTGAACTTCCTGAGGATACGGGAATTTGCGATCCGAATTACTTGATTAATGGGCCAGATTCTGCAGCTAATTACTTGTGGAGTACAGGAGATACCATTCAATCGCTTTCCATTCCAACTACAGGTCTCTATACTCTCATTGCTGATAATGGAACTTGTGCAGATACTGAGTCTGTATACATTACGGTTGCATACACTAACATATCAAGCTCGGATACTGTTTTATGTTTAGATTCTGCGGTGTTTTTAGTAGACAACCAAGTAGGATCAATTACGTGGTCAACAGGAGATACAACGGACTCCATTACCATCGATTCAGCCGGAACATATTGGGTTCGA
>CALKOP010000020.1 GCA_938091155.1 uncultured Flavobacteriales bacterium
CCTCGTTTTCGTATTGAACTCCTTTACTTACATGCATATCGCCTCCACCATTGTTAATGACTTGAAAACTGTGAGCTGGTTTTTCTCTATAGCTAATTGCCAAAGAGGCAATGTCTTCTACTTTATATCCGAATATCTCTCTCGATCGCCATTCTAGTTGGTTGGTAAAAAAGCGTGGAGTTAAAAATCCATGAAACCCTTCAATATGAACAACAAAGGGACGACTAGAGCTGCGCATCATCATATTTGTTCCGGTGTGTGATTGGTCCGCACCGCCAACGTAATAGGATTTAACAGGTTCTTGGCCACCAGTAAATATTTCGACAACCACATGATTCGCTATCATGTTTTTAAGGGTTGACTGCATGGCCGTTTGGCTTATTGGAGTTTTGACACTTAACCTCTTCATGGTAGTCAAAAGAATTTCAACAGCATCGGGTCTTGCGAGATAGTCATCATTCACAGACCACTCACGTCCTTTAATTCTCTTTAGATCAATGGTTTCTCCGCTTTCATCTTTCAATATTATACGTGAAATGCTAGCTGTATCAACAAATGCAAAATCACTCAGTTCACTTCTAATGGTGCTGCCGTTCTGATTTTCGTTCATAACAAACGCCACGATTCCTAAAATGACCACGAGAACAAAACCAATAATCAGTCTTTTCATTTTCTGTTACTTTTCAAATCTGCGTTTACGCCAAAAAAAGAATACCATACCCAAAACTATCACAAGACCAATTGGGACGGCTGTGTTTATTGTTTGCCAGAAATAACGTTCTTCATCTATTCTAGATTGATCTAGAAGACGTGTTTTAAACTCCTTCTTCCGCACACTTAATAGACCATCGTCTTCGCATAAATAGTTAACACAATTGAGGATAAATTCCCTGTTGGCATAGACTTTTTTCGTGTATCGATCGTACCCAAGGGCAAAGAACTTCTCTTCCAATTTACTTACTGGATTTCGGATAATATCTCCATCGCTTACTACAATCATTTTTGTTGAAACGCTGCGCTCCATAAACTGTAAGGACTCATCTTGGATAAGCTTCTGCGGCAATCGATTTTTAAATACAGATGGAAACTTACCCTCCAGTAGTATGGCTGTTGCATGTGGACCTGAATTGAATAACTCGTATTTCGGTGGCTCTCGCAATATGCTAAAGCTTATTCGTGTTGGAGCATTTACTATTCGAGTTTGATCGCTGGATGTAAGTAATATGCTAGAGCGAACACTGTCCACTTCAATTGCTTCCATTGTACTTGCAAACTCAGTCTTAATCCTATCTAGATTACTGGAAATGGGGCTCTCCTCGTTACCAATTAATAACGGCTCATAATACCAGGGGAACATTTCTTGTCTCGGTTGGTTTCCAATATAACCAGTAACAATCGGCTTACTAATACATTGTATGTCGAGAATCAAATCGTTATTTAAGCGAACACCATACTTAAAGAGTTGGTCCTCTAAGTTATGCTCAAGCACCAATCCCATTGTCAAGTTAGAGGTCTTTAAACTGTCCATCCGAGCAAATACAGGGTCGATTAGCCATAATACTCGACCACCTCTCATTATAAATTGATCAAGAATGAACTTGTCTTGCTCTGAAAATGCACTGTCTGGTCTAGCAATAATCGCAGCATCAAATCCATACAATGCATCAAGGAGCTTATTGATAGTAATTCGTTTTACTTCATAAAACTCGGCCAAAGCGCGTTGTGCATCTGCCGTTTCTAGCTCCGATAATTCACCGTGACCTTCAATGAAGGCTATAAATTTCTTTTCTGGATTTGTTATCTTTTGGATAGCGCTGATAAACTCGTATTCTAACTGCTGTATAGATGAAGTGATCATCTGTTGCTCTGTTGCGCCAGCGGTGCTTTTGAGAAGTTGAATCGGTGTTTCTTGATCTTTATAACTGACAATGGCTCCAGGAAAGATAATCTGTTCAGACATCTTGTCGCCAGCCTGCATTCGAATGTTTGTGTATTGTAAGCCCTGTCGGGTTAATTCTTTATAAACTTCAACTCGCTCTTCTTCATCATTGCTAATCGAAGGGTTAATGAACTCATATTGAATGTTGTCTCCTGAGTATGCCCGAAATTCATCCAATAATTCTCGTGTAGCCTTGCTCAGTTCTCTAAACTCCGTTGGCAGATTTCCTTCAAGGTAAATTCTCACAAAAACAACATCCTCTAGAGATTGCACTCCATTTGTCGTTGATTCGCTTAGCGTAAATCGTTTCTCTTCTGTTAAATCAAATCGATGAAAGAAGTAGTCTCCAACAATATTCACCAATACCATTGCTATTAGCAAGAATATAAGAGAACCTAAATCCAGCCACTTTTTGCTCAATGAGCCTTTTTTACCTTTCATTACCATTTCCTGCTTTCAATTCTGGTTTTGGTAAGTAAAATAAAGGTCCCAATAAGACTTATAAAGTAAAGCACGTCTCGCGTATCTATCACACCACGACTCATTGATAAATAATGAGCATTAATTCCTAAATGGATAAAGATTCCTTCAAGGAAAGAATTGCTGAATATGCCGCTTGCAGATTCCAAACCAATAAATAGAAGGAAGCTTAAGAATACGGCCACAATGAATGATACAATTTGATTATTGGTGAGGGAACTTGCAAATATTCCAATGCTTACATACGCTCCTGCTAAAAAAAGAAGTCCAATATATGAGCCCCAAGTCCCACCAGTATCAATATTTCCTTCGGTTGCTCCTAATTGATAGACAGAGTAGTAAAAGATTAGTGTGGGTAGTAGCGTTATTAAAGTAAGCATCCATCCAGCAAGAAATTTAGATAGAATGATTTGCCAATCGCTTAAAGGTTTGGTCAGTAGCAGTTCTATTGTTCCGGTGCGGTTTTCTTCAGCAAACAATCGCATAGTGATGGCAGGACAAAGAAAAAGGAAGACCCAGGGGCCCAATACAAAAAGCGCATCTAGATTGGCGTAACCGTTGTTTAACACATTAAGCTCAATGGGAAACACCCACATAAACAGACTTACTGCCACAAGAAATACGGCTATAACTAAATAGCCTATCAATGAAGATAAAAAGTCAAATATTTCTTTTCGTAATAAACTCAGCAAAGCGAATTCCTTTCGGGCTGCCAAAGATATGTGAATAGGCAAGCCTTGATCGTCAAATTGAGTTATTGGTTTTAAACCATTTGTTGATAATAAAGAATCACGGCTTATAGATTGTGATGACTTCTACATTTGCGAATTCTTAAGATAGATTCTATGATTATTCAAAAATTCGGTGGCACATCAGTTGGCACAGCTTCCAGAATGAAGCATGTAGCTGATTTAATTAATGATGGAACTGATAAAATAGTTGTGTTAAATGCGGCTTCGGGCACCACTAATCGTTTGGTTGAAATTACAAAGGCCCCTTAACAACAAGACAAACAGACAGTTGTTGATTTGCTCAATTATTTTGGGGTAGACCATGCGTTATTCGTAAATGACTTGTTTGAAAAAGTTGAGGTGCGAAACGAGGCTGCACAATTACTTGAAGGCCATTGTACACATATTCTATCTTTTACTCTGGATATGTTCACTCCGTTTGAAGAGCGCACATTGCTTGCCCAAGGCGAACTTATCTCTTCCGCACTAATCAATATGTATTTGAATGAAATAGGATTGCAATCAAAAAGAATAGACGCGTTGGATTTTATGCGAATCGATCAAATGAACGAGCCGGATCTTTGGTATATGAAGAGCAACTTGAATCGATTGTTAAAAGAATATTCTTCGAAGGTTTATGTAACACAAGGTTATATATGTCGCAATTACTTTGGGGAAATTGATAACCTAAAGAGAGGTGGTAGCGATTATAGTGCTAGTATAATTGGCGCCAAAGAGGTGCAGATTTGGACAGATATTGATGGTATGTACAACAATGATCACAGCATCTTGCTCAGACAAGACCGATAGAAAAACTCACATTTGATGAGGCCGTGGAACTAGCATACTTTGGAGTAAATATTTTGCACTCAAGTAGGATACAACCTGCGCGAAAGGTTAGTACCCCTGTTGTTCTGAAAAGCACCATGAATCCAGAAAAAACGGAACGGTAATATCAAATGAGTCATCTGAGGACATTATCAAAGCGGTTGCTGCAAAAGATGGCAGAATGCTTTTAGAGTATAGGTTTCTGCGGCAAATTTTTGAAGTGTTTGAGCGTCACCGTGTTTCCATTGACATGGTTACAACGAGTGAAGTAGCCGTAAGTTTGACCATTGATAGTGATCTGGATATATCAAAACTGCTAGAAGAGTTGAAGCAATTTGGAACAGTGGAAATAGATAAAAATCAATGCCTCGTATGGATAGTTGGGCACTTAATTTAAACAGAACGAGGTCATGCAGCCAAAATATTCAATACACTTTGCGATATTCCACTTAGAATGACTTCATATAGAGGAAGTAAAAACAATGTGAGTTTACTTATTGACGAAAAAGACAAGAAAAGTCCTCTACAAGCACTGAGTACTGGTCTTTAATTTAGGCGAGTAAACAATTTTAGCAGCAACGAGTTTTCAAACGCCTTATTATGCCTGCGATTTGGGGCTTTTGAGGAATACTCTATAATTGGCTAAATCTGAATCGGATAAATACGGGTATCATATTCACTATGCAATTAAGGCTAATTCACAGCCAAGGATATTGAGTGAAGTCAAACATGCAGGTTTCGGAATCGATTGTTTAAGCGGTCAAGAAGTGCAGCATGCTCTTGATAATGGATTTAGTTCAAATAATATTGCTTTTGCCGGTGTTGAAAATACGATTGGGAAATTAATTTGGCAATAAAAAAAGGAATTTTCACCCTAAATGTTCAGTCAATTGAAGAGTTAGAGGTCTTTAATGAGCGAGCCAAAACGTTCGATAAAGTGATGAGCATTGCGGTCAGATTAAATCCAGACGTAAATGCCAAAACGCATCATTATATAACCACCGGCCTTGAAGAAAATAAATTTGGAATAAGTAGGTGGCAGTTTGCTGATCTATTTGATAAGCTAAGGTCAGTGAAAAATGTGAAGTTGATTGGTCTGCATTTTCATATCGGTTCTCAAATTGAAAGCCTAGAGCCATTCAAGAATCTGTGTACTCGAATAAACGAATACCAGAGTTTGTTTGTAGACCAAGGATTTAATGTCATGCATATTAATGCAGGAGGTGGTCTAGGGATTAACTATTGAGAGCCTGATGATGCAAATAATCCATATTTCGGATCGTTTTTTCAACTCTTCGATGATTACCTAAACCTTATGCCAAACCAACAATTACATTTTGAATTAGGCCGCTCGCTTGTCGCAAATTGTGCGGATTTGGTAAGTAGAGTTGTGTACATTAAAAAGGGGCAAAAAACCAACTTTATGATCTTAGATGCCGGAATGACAGAACTTATCCGGCCGGCATTATATCAAGCATATCATAAGGTTGAAAACGTGTCGGTGGATAAGCAACAAGGTCAGTTGAGCTACGATGTTGTTGGGCCAATATTTGAGAGTAGCGATTGTTTTGGATAAGTAGCTAACCTAGCAGAGTCAAAAAGAGGAGAGCTCATAGTTATTCGAACAGCGGGTGC
>CALKOP010000021.1 GCA_938091155.1 uncultured Flavobacteriales bacterium
AGCATCCCAGGTTAATGGTTGACTCAATCCAAAAAGTGAATCGCGAAGCGATTCACTTCCTGCATTTGATTCCCCATCCTTAAAAAAAATGGGCATTGTTGAGTGTAGGGTTTCTATAGCCAAATTTCTATTTACGTGACTTTGTAGCACTGTTAAATCAATAAATCCGCATAGCCAGTTAGGATTTGATTGAAATGAAGACCAATCGATGCTGTCAATTATTCTAATGGTGCCGTAGCCACCACGAGCAAAAATCACCGCTTTTACGTCCGAATGGTCGATGGCCCATTGTAAATCATGCGCCCTCTGCTCATCCGAACCGGCAAACTGATTGCATTCTGAATAAAGGTTAGGACCGCACAAAACCTTTAATCCCCAAGATTCTATTTCTTGAATGGCGCCATCAATCTCCGATTTGTAAAGCTTTTTGGCAGTCGCCACTATTGCTACAACATCGCCTTTTTTGAGATACTTGGGTCTAACCATGCGACTAAGGTATTACTACTTTTGTCGCCTTGAATAAGAGAATACTCCATTCTTGAACTTTGAATCTTTAATACTGACACAAAAGCATGTCTAAGCGACACCTCATTACTTCAGCGCTTCCCTATGCCAACGGGCCACTGCACATTGGACATATTGCTGGAGCTTACCTGCCGGCCGATATCTATACTCGATACCTCCGATCAAAAGTTGGGCGCGAAAACGTCTTGCACGTATGCGGTTCTGATGAGCATGGCGCTGCAATCAGCATGAAGGCAATTAAGGAGAACAGAACGCCAAAGGCCATTGTAGATCAATTTCACACCATAAATAAAAAGGCCTTTCAAGACTTTGGAATTGACTTCGATATCTATCACAGAACTTCATCCGAACTTCATCATAAAACTGCTCAGGAATTCTTTCTCAATCTCTATGATAAAGGTGTTTTCAAAAAGGTAGAAAATGAGCAGATGTACGATCCTGAGGCCAAACAATTTCTGGCAGATCGGTTTATTGTTGGCACTTGTCCGAACTGTAAAAGTGAACGGGCCTATGGCGACCAATGTGAAAGCTGTGGAAAAACGTTAAGTCCTGCGGAACTGATTAATCCTCATTCTGCATTGAGCGGCGCACAACCCGAGCTGCTTAAAACATGGCACTTTTATTTACCAATGGGTGACCACTCTGGATGGATTGAAGAATTTATTAGAGATGGGAAACTAGATGGCGCTTTCCATCATGAAACTAAAAATTGGCGAAATCAGGTAGTTGGTCAATGCTTAAGCTGGGTTGAAAGCGGGTTAGGAGATCGAGCAATGACGCGAGATTTGGATTGGGGTGTTCCGGTACCAATCGAAGGTGCAGAAGGAAAGGCTTTATATGTTTGGTTAGATGCACCAATCGGTTACATTTCTGCTACAAAACAATGGGCAATTGATCAGGAAAACCCTGAGGCTTGGAAAAAATGGTGGCAAGACAGCGACTCAGACTTGGTACACTTTATTGGAAAAGACAATATCGTTTTTCACTGCATCATCTTTCCGATTATTCTGAAAGAACACGGTGGCTACAATCTACCCATGAATGTACCCGCCAATGAATTTTTGAATTTAGAAGGAGATAAAATTTCCACTTCAAGAAACCATGCCGTTTGGCTGCATGAATACTTAGAAGACTTTCCAAATCGCAAGGATGAATTGAGGTATGTTTTGACCTCGATTGCACCTGAATCAAAAGACAGTGAATTCACTTGGAGAGACTATCAGGCAAGGGTAAATAATGAATTAGTTGCGATTCTCGGTAATTTTGTGAATCGCGTAGTAGTGCTAACTAATAAGTACTACAATGGCCTTGCACCATTTAGTGACACCGATTGGGAAATCACTGATCATTGCTTGGCCTTAATTTCAAAATCACAAGAAAATATTGCTCAGTACAAGTTTAGAGATGGCTTGAGCGAAGCAATGAATTTGGCACGGTTTGGAAATAAGTTTTTAGCTGATTTAGAACCTTGGAAGTTGCAAAAGACAAATCCGGATGAGGTTAGAAAAATCATGTTCAGCGCATTGAATATTACCGCTCATCTTGCTAAGGCCATTGACCCATATATGCCAGAGGCTGCTAATCGTATTAGAGAAATGCTCGGAATCGACCCAATCTTCAACGGATTTCTTGATGGACATGAAATTGGTACAGCCAAGCTATTATTTGCGAAGGTGGAAGATGAAGACATCGATCATCAAATACAAAAACTGGCCAGTGCCAAGTCTTCTACTTCATCTCCGGAGAGTGCAGATCGACCTTTTAAGCCCAACATGACATTTGACGAATTCCAGAAAATGGATTTGAGGATTGGCACAATAAAAACAGCAGAAAAAGTAAAAAAGGCCGATAAGCTTCTTCAGCTTTCTGTAGACATGGGTACTGAAGTGAGAACCATTGTTTCTGGTATTGCCCAGCACTTTTCACCAGAAGATGTCATTGGAAAACAGGTTTCAGTGCTTTGTAACTTGGAACCTCGCAAAATACGTGGTATTGAAAGTCAAGGAATGATACTCATGTCAGAGGACAATGAAGGTAATCTGGTCTTTATCAGCCCAGAAAAAGCATTCCAATCGGGAGCAGAAATAAGGTAGTCTGCATCTAGCTTTACGAAGGTTACATTTGTACTTTAAATAGAACAGATATGCGAACATTTTACCTTCCCTTATTAGCTTTTATAATCTTCTTCACGAACGTGGACTTAAATGCACAGGACACCACCTTTGTGCAAACCTTTACGTTCAATGACATCACCAAGCGAAGAGATGTTTTTGAGTTTCCTGCAGCAAGTGGGTCATATAGCAAGGTACTCATGTACAAAACACTTAAGTGTGATGCAGCAACTACTCAAGATGGTTATGCCTGTGGTGAGTGGGATTACCTGACCTACACCTTCCTTTATGACCATACAGGCGAAATGGACTCTACCGCAGGTACACAAAAAAGGTATCTTGGAGCTGGCAATGATTTTGACACCATTTACACACATACCAACACTATGTCTGATGTGTATCAATGGGAAGAGACATATCGCGATGTTGACAGTATAATCTCAGAATCCGATTATATATTCAATGACGGATCTTCAACAACTTCAAACGTCATCGCTACCGATAAAAAATCAGGAAGATTTCAATTTATTATTCCTTCATCCGACCTTACTGCCTCAGGATTAGCTGCAGATACAATTGACAGAATTAGTTTGAACTTGGCTCAAACAGGATCTGAGATAGACCACTTGACCATTCGAATGAGAAACTACACATTCTCGAGTCTAGACAAAATGGAAGATTTGAATCTAGTCACCGTTTTTCATCAACGAATAGATACAGCTGCAACCGGAGTTCAAGTCATTAATTTAACCTCTGACTTCACTTGGAATGGAAGCTCGAACATATTGGTAGACATAAGTTTCACCAATCAAGAAGAGGGAGTTGCTGCTGTTTTACAAGCAGAAACCCAAAACGACACATTGGCGCTTTACTCCAATGAAGATGACGGCTATGTTGTGTTTGAGGAAAATAGAAACCGAATAGAGGTTCCATTAAGCTCCTATGACTTTGGAGATGAAATCACCATTAGTTTCTGGATGAACGGGGATGAAGACATTTTACCCGTAAACACTTCCATTTTTGAAGGAGTTGATTTCAGCGATGTTCGTTCCATAAACTGCCACCTTCCATGGAGCAATGGATCCGTTTATTGGGATGCTGGCACAGGACCGGGATATGATCGCATAAATAAGGCTGCGAATGCTGGCGATTTTGAAGGCAACTGGAACCATTGGGCCATGACTAAAAACGCTGCAACGGGTCAAATGAAAATTTACCTCAATGGAGCGCTCTGGCAATCTGGCAATGATAGAAACCGAACATTAGGTATAATGAAACGCTTGGTTATCGGAAGCAGCATGACCGGAAATCCTTGGTATGGCAAAATAGATGAATTCCGAATTTGGAAAAAGGAATTAAGTGCCAATGAAATTGAGAACTGGATGTATAAGGACGTTACCTCCTCACACCCGAATTACAGTGACCTAGCTCTTTACCTCCAGTTTGACAATGGATACACGCTTACAAATTCGGCCAGCACCACTTTAGAAGCATTCTGGCACGGGGCACCTATGGTAAAAAACTATGAAGGGCAAGAGCTTTTCAGATTGACTACAAAAACCAATGTAGTACCCGAAATCCATCTGCACCAAGGAGTATATGAAAATTCATATACCACTAACATTCTTGACGACACCGTTGTGCAACCTCCATTCTCGGTTGTTGAATACGCTTTGGTGGGGAATGCCGCTGAAGCTGTTCAAGGCACGTATGTCAGAGGAGAAGGATACAGTTATCTTTATGATCCAAGTGGAAATGCAACAGATTCTACATTTTATTCAGGAAACCAACAATGGGTGAACAGCGATCTGACCTTTTTCTACCCTCCAAATGAAGTAGTGGATAGATTTGAAATTGGTCGTTTTATTACTCCCTACGGAATTGGGCTTAGCCTTGGTCCTGATGGTTTTACATGGATGTATGATGTTACAGATTACGCCCACATGCTAAGAGATTCAGTGGATTTATCAAGTGGTAACCAACAGGAGTTGTTGGATTTAAAATTTGCCTTCATTCATGGAACACCACCAGCGAATGTTGTCGAATTGACAAGACCTTGGGGTCAGTCTCGATCCATCAGCTATTCTGCCTTGGATAACGATCAAGCGCTTAAGCCTATTGACATTGACATACATCCTAGTGCTAAAAAGCAAAAGGTATTAGCTCGTTTTACAGGTCACGGTCACAATAGTACTTCGGGTAACTACCCACATTGTTGCGAATGGAAGGACAATGAACATTCGCTCTATGTAAATGGCAACGAAGCTAGCAGCTGGCATATCTGGCAAGCGACCGAATGTGCTTTTAATCCTGTTTATCCGCAAGGTGGCACCTGGCCTGGAGCACGCGAAGGATGGTGCCCTGGTGATGTAGTGAAAGATTACGAATACGATGTAAGTGATATTGTAAGCGGCTCTAGCTATGAATTAGATTATCGAATCACTCCGGTACCATCCAACAATTTGGGCATGGGTAATGGTAATTATGTCGTGGCAATGCATATTTTCCAATACGATGAACCTGCCAATACTATTGATGCGGAAGTATATGATGTGATTGCCCCTTCTAATCGAGGCTATTATTCCAGAATGAATCCTGTGTGCTATGCGCCAAGGATCGTGATCAGAAATAATGGTTCAGCTCCACTTACCAATTGTAAAATAAAATACATGGTTCAAGGTGGAATTTCTAAAACCTATGAATGGTCAGGTTACCTAGGCTTTTTAGAAAAGGAAGAAGTGGTATTACCATTTCAAGATGGAGCGTTTTACATGGGTGATGGAAGCAATAAGTTTATTGCCACTGTTACAGAGCCGAACGCTGCTGTTGACGGCAATACCATGAACGATGCCTACACAAGCAAGTTTGATCTACCCGATTTGATGGAAGGTGAGGT
>CALKOP010000022.1 GCA_938091155.1 uncultured Flavobacteriales bacterium
TGCAGTTCTTGTTTGCCGCTCTTCGCCTACCATTCTTACCCATTTATAATGATGCTCAGTTTAAGGTGAAGACTAAGTTGAATTTAAAAAATGAAATCACATTAATTGGTCTGGGAGCGCTGGATCAGTTTGAGATTAATAAAGGAGTAAATGATGGGGTAGAGGATCCGGAAACGCTAGAAAGAAATCAATTTATCCTCGGGAATATAGTTACAAATGAACAATGGAATTATACTGTAGGAGCTTCATATAAGCATTTTGCTGAAAGCAGTTTTCAGCAGGTGGTTGTGAGTCGTAACCACCTAGATAACTCTGCGGTCAAATACTTTAATAATGATGAGAGTACTGAATCTAATAAGATTTTGGATTATAGAAGTCAAGAAATTGAAAATAAAATTCGATTAGAGCATACTTGGCGAGGTAGCGGTTGGAAATGGAATGTGGGAGCAGGTTATGAAAATGCACTGTTTACTAATAGAACCTTTAATCGCTTTGTAACTGCAGGTGGGCAGCAAATAACAGCCGATTTTCGATCAGAACTGATTGTAAATAAATACACCATGTTTACCCAGATTTCAAAGGGTTTCATTGCAGATCGATTGAAGATTTCTTTTGGTATACGCTCGGACATTACTGACTTCAACAAGGAGATGGGAAATCCATTGGATCAGCTTTCTCCAAGGTTATCTGGGTCTTACTTGTTTGCTCCTAAATGGAGCGTAAATGCCAGTGTAGGTAGGTTTTATCAATTACCTCCGTATACTATCATGGGTTATCGAGACAATGCCGGGAATCTGGTGAATAAACAGAATGGCATTAGCTACATACAATGTGATCATGCAGTATTGGGAATAGAATATTTGCCATTCACCAATACAAAGATTAGTGTCGAAGGATTTTATAAAGTTTATGATAATTATCCCTTCTTGACCGGGGACAGTATATCGCTAGCAAATCTTGGAAGTGATTTCGGAGTTATAGGAAACGATCCAGCTACTCCAACTTCGGCAGGTAGAGCTTTTGGAGCAGAATTGCTTTTACAACAAAAGCTGACAAAAGGATTTTATGGCATTTTGGCAGTCACATTGGTTAAGAGTGAGTTTACGGATAAGAACGGTAAATTCAAACCGAGTGCTTGGGATAATGGTCAAATTGTGACTTTGACAGCAGGTAAGAAGTTTAAGAGGGACTGGGAGTTAGGTGCAAGATTCAGGTATTTAGGAGCCTCACCCTATACTCCTTTTGATGTTGCGCTAAGCAGCAAGACAACTAATTGGGATTTGCGTGGTGTTGGACTTAGGGATTACGATCAATTGAATACAGAACGCACAGGAGCTGTGCATCAGTTGGATATGCGATTAGACAAGCGTTGGTTCTTCGCTAAATGGTCACTAAATCTATACCTTGATATACAAAATGTCTACAATTTTCAGGCTCCACTTGCGCCATCAATTACCGTTGTTCGAGATGAAGATGGAAATCCTATATTGGATAACGCTGACGCAACACTCTACCAAATGAAGGAGATACAGAATTTTTCAGGAACGCTCTTGCCATCTATCGGTATTATCATAGAGTTTTAGAATCGTATATGAACAGTATTTGACTTTGTCCAAATAGATATGTTGAATGCTCGAATGAAATAGAACTTCGGGCCTTCAAGGTTGACAATACCCAAAGGTCACAAAGAATCCGCAAGAAGCACTTAAGTAAAGTTTGACGTGATAAGCTTATCGATTTACGTTAACAGTGTTTGTTCTAGCGATAATTAGAGTAAAAATTTATACCGTATGGTTGTGTATTAAATGAATGGTTAGAAACGAACTCCCACAATTAGGATGTCATCAATTTGCTCCTCTTCGTCACCCATCCAATCTTCGATTCGATCATTCAATATTTCCTGTTGATTGGTCATTGACTTGTCGCTAACCTCTACTAATAACTTCTTGAACTGTGAATACTTGAATTTTTTGCCCCTTGGTCCGCCAAATTGATCTGCATATCCATCAGAAAAGATATAGAGAATATCGTCTTTTTGGACTTCAATAACATGGTTGGTGTAAGGAGTGTTAAGATTATCACCAAAGAATCCAACAGGCTGGCGGTCAGCTCTAGTCTCAATGATCTCATTATTGCGCACCATCCATAGTGGATTATTAGCGCCAGCATATTCTATTTTATTGCCCTTTTTTGGAATAGTAAGAACAGCCATGTCCATTCCATCTTTTGTCTGTTCCCCAGAAGATTGCTTGTTAAGTGCACTAACAACACCATGCTTTAATGCAAAGAGGATTTCCGCCGGAGAGATAATGCCTTTCTCATTAACGATCTCGTTTAATAAGGAGCTGCCAATCATCGACATTAAGGCTCCAGGTACACCGTGTCCAGTACAATCGGCCGCAGCAATAATTGCCATATCATGCTTTTCGGAGAACCAATAGAAATCACCACTAACGATATCCTTAGGCCTAAATAGTACCATGCTGCTTTTTAGTGCAGTATCAATGTCTTCCTTCGATGGTAAGATTGCCTCTTGTATTCGCTTCGCATACAGGATACTATCTTTTACTTGCTCATAAAGTTCAGATATCTGTGCGCTCTGTTTTTCTATTTCTTCTTTCTGTCTTACTACTTCAGCGGTTCTAGCGCGAACCTTCTCCTCCATATCCTCAGCATAGTCTTTCAAATTCTTACGCATGAGCAACAAAGACTGTCCTAGTTCATCTTGATCGCTCAATGGATCATATTCTGAATTATAAGTTCCTGAACCTACAGCGCTGGCGAAATCTTTAGTTCTACGGAGACCAGCTACAACGGTTTCAAGGGCATTTGCCATTTCACCAATTTCATCGCCCCCAGTGTTTATCCACGATTTCGGGAAAATACCCTTACTTAAATCAAGCAGTATGAGTCTCAATTTCCTTACTGGTGAAACGATAGTCCTGGTTGTTAGAAATGCAATGAGAATCCCAGCTACAGCTAAAGCCCAGCCTAATGTTTGAATCAATGTTTGAACTCCCTCAAACTTGTCAAGCATCTCACCAGTAATGTCTTGAGTACGAGATTTCTTGAGGTCAATGAGTTTGTTAAGTTCCTCGATTATATAGTTTGTCTGAATGTCTATATCACCGTTTTGCCAAACCATCGATTGTGCAAGGATGGTGTTTGATGGTTCATTGTAGCTTTCAATTCCATCCAATAGTGTCTTGACAAAGTCGTGTAAGCCCCACAAATCCTCAATACCACCATATAACTCATTCACGGTGACCTGCGAAGAATCCTCCCATGATGCTGCTAGGGCCTCTACCTCTATTTTTAAGTTAGGATACTCTATCAGCGTTAGCTCGTTTAGTAAAACTTTATCCTCATTTTCTGCAGTAGTAGCCTGATACGCCCAATTGTTAATAAGCATTTTCGAACGAACAATCAGCAATTTAAGCTCTTCTAGTTTGGCGATAGAAGGATTTTGATTATTCGTGATTTCCTCATTGATATTTCTACTTTCAATGAAGGTGTCATTCGTAATGTAGAAGCCAACGATTGTCGATAGGATCACAATAGCGAAACCTAGACTAATCTTTCTTCCAATGCTGAAGTGTGAAAACATAATCTTCTAGCTTTTATTGATTGGAATTGAGTTTATCGAGTTCAAGCTGGTAGTATTCAGATTGTTCGATATCGTTTAATCCGAAATATATACCGGACAAACCTTGCAAGGTTGCTTTTCTAGTAGGGTCTAGCTCATACGCCTTGAGCATATAAGGTAAGGCCATAGTAAATAGTTCCATCACCTTTTCTTGAACTGCGAATAGTTCTTCAAAAGGAAGTTCATAATCTAAGTTGTCAATCATATTGACTCCTTGATTGTAGTAGTGAATTCCCAGGTTGTAGTTTGCACTGACATTATTGCTGTCAAGAGCTATTACTTCTTCGTAGAGTTTTATAATAGCCGCACCAGTTGCATCAATCCTGAGCACACTTTTTAGTTCTTGTGCTGGGGAAGCTAAATCGGTGTCTGCTTCGGCAAGCTCATATATAAGGCTGAGTTTAGAAGCTTTGTATAGCTTAAATTCAACATCTCGAGCAGAAAAATCTATGTTCGGATTTGTTACAAGAGTCAATTCTTTATAGTCGTTATAATAGGACTGTGCTTCATCAAATTCACTTTGATCAAGTGCGGTAGCAGCATCGTTAAAGAGAGTAGAACCAAGGAATTTCAATGATGGGATACAATCGTTGTCAAATTCTTTTTCAGTATCCAATTCCATTGTTTTTTGAAAGGATGAAATAGCATTTGCACGTTGTTCTTGACCATTTGGGCCTGTACGGTCAAGTTTGTACATGTCTTTGTATATGTAACCTCTAAATAACCATGTACGTGCAGTAGTATTAAATTTTTCATCAGCTACAGCGATGTCGATGAGCTCTTGTGCTTTCGTATACTCTTTGCTTTGATAGGCACGAAGTGCCAATGATACTGGATCGAGCTGGGCCCTTAAGCCGATCGGTATCGTCAGAAGCAAGACTAATATGGGAACTAAGAGTCTATTCATTTCTATTTAACCACATTCGTGGCGAGTTTTTCGAGCGTATTACTTACCGTTAAATCCTGTTCTCTAAAAATCCTTAGGTTCATTTCAAATTTGATCAAATTACCTGATATAATAAAGTTGATTGCAGACAGTCTGCCTATCATTCCAACTCCTTCGGTTATGATCAAGGCGTTATATTTACGAGCCTTCTTTGAAAAAGGTTCTACTTCGGCTTGTGTCTTACCTCCGATGTAGATTACGTGACAACGTTCTACTTCTGCAATGGTTGTATACGTTTTGATTACAACTTTCTGGCTATTAATGCTTTTTGCTTGTGCCGCAGATCTCAAACTATTCGCTAGATCGTCATCATTTACAACAGCAATCACGAATTCGCCTTGTTTGTAGGCTTCGGGGTATTCAATAGATTGGGCGAATTTGTAGATGAACAGACTCTTCATTTTGGCACGTGGATTCACCTTCGTATTCATTGACTGTGCCTCGGCAACAACCGCAAAACCTGCCAATAGGATGATGATGGTTAAGAGTTTTTTCACGTTATAATTCCGCGCAAAAGTATGGCTTCTTTGAACACCAAAGTATATTACAGAATCGGCAATTTTGAAATAATTCAAATCACTCGTCTCAAATTGTGATTTCAATATCATTTCTTAATTCGAATTTCTACTCTTCTGTTTTCGATCCTTTATGGGTAATAAAGTAGACACTGGCTAAATGGTACGCTTTCTCCATACCAAACAATATTTGTTCTCGATACATCAATTCTATTTTGAATCATTGCTGCTTTGGAAGTTGCGCGGGTTGCTGTTGCTTCTTTTGCTTCTTTTGTTTCGCTGGTCTGCGCTGCTGTTGCTGTGGCATTGCGCCCACAACTTCACCGTAATACATCTCAGCTTCTTCGTACAAAGGCTGCATGTATTGATTCATGCCTTCTACGTTATACTGCTTACCCATATTTTGAAGCTGTTGAATTACAGCAACTCCTTGACCCGTTTCTCGAGTTAAAGAAGTCTGGTATTTTGCCTCTAAAGAGGCGTAATATGCTAAATGATCGATGTAGTAATCTGCAAGCTTCTTGGTCAATTCAAACCCAGATTCATTTTCTCCAATTTGGAAATATGTATCGATAACTTGAAGCAGCGTGACGTCTTGTGGAGTGTTGTTTGTTACTGTTTGTTCAACACACTTATCAAGAACGGCCTTGGCACGTTCCTTATCTCCTTGCTTGGCCAATACATCTGCTAATCGAGAGAAATTTAACCTCAAGTTTGTTACAAAACGCATGTTGTTTTCGTCCAAGAAAATATCAGGATCATTCATGTTACCAAAGGAGAATTCTTCCATCATGTTGGTGTACATGATATCTGACTGAACCTCACCAAAGTAGCCAAATTGATTACCATCACTTTTCACTTCATAAGGCACTAATCGGTAGGTGAACCCCTCGTGTTGCATATATTTTTGCAAACCGAAATAGCTATCCTTAGGCATCGTGTTGGCATAATAAATAGGTCGTTCCCAGTTGTTATTGGCTAGGATATCTAGCATCAATAATTCACTTTTCAAAATCACTGATCCCTTCACTTCCCATTCAATGGCTTCCAGAATTCTATCAGAATATTCAGGAGTTACAACATTGTATTTCATTATTGTAGCTGAGTCAATGGGAAGTCTGAACTTGCGTGCAGGTATGTAACTCAATTTCTTCCCAGTCATCATGGGCTGAGTGTTCTTATTGTCCAATGCAAATTCTACAATCTGATCGACATTTACGAATCCCTTAGCTCTTTCTACAATAGGCAAGTAATCTCGAGTACCTTGACGATAATCATCTTTTTCCATGCTAAGTTTAACGGGTTTTCCGTCCTCATAAGCTTGCCGTTTTATCATATCGATAAACCAGTCTGTACTACCTAAAGTTAAGTTAACCACCCTAACATCAGTTCTATAACCTTCAACCTCTTGCAGATACCACAATGGGAAGGTGTCATTATCCCCGTTTGTAAATAAGATGGCGTCTGGTTCACAAGAATCAAGGTAGTTTTTGGCAATTGCCCTTGCTGTATATCTATCACTTCTATCGTGATCATCCCATCCGGCTTTAGCCATAAGTATAGGTGCTATTAAACATAGAGCTATCGCAATACCTGCTTGAAGTTTTGCGCTTCCAACGACTTTGCCAATACCATGCATAATAAGGAGCAGGGCAGAGCCTACTACAGCCATGTACAACATCAAAAGTGCAAAAGCACTATTTCCACTAAATATAGCACCAACGATGGCTAAACCAATACCACCACCAATAGCATAGGCAACATTTTGCCCTAACTCTTTGGTACTTAGGTTTCGTGCAGCATCGTACAATGCCAGCACACCGAATCCAATCCAAATAGCAAACGCATAGAATGAACCAGCATAGGCATAGTCACGTTCTCGAGGCTGGAATGGATATTGATTCAAATAAAGAACAATTGCCATTCCAGTAAAGAAGAATAGCAGTAGGACTACCCAGGCATATTCAGAATGTTTTCGAAAGTGGAAAATCATCCCTAATAGCCCAAGAATGAAGGGCAGGGCATAGAAGAAATTCCGTGCCTTTTGAGTCTCGGCATATTCTGGGATTTCTCTTTGGCTTCCGATATGAGCCTCATCAATAAAACCAACCCCGGTCATCCAGTTTCCATCTTGAAAGCCTCCATGTCCTTGATGATCATTTTGCCTTCCAGAGAAATTCCACATGAAATACCTGAAATACATCCATCCAACTTGGTAATTAAAGAAGAAGCGCATGTTTTCAACAAACGTTGGCTTTTCTATTGTACTCGTCCTGCCTGAGGCGTCTCGATATTTAATGGGTCTACCTTTAAAGTCACTCCACTCTTTATACGCTTTGACGTGGTTCTTTTTTGAGCTCCACATTCGAGGGAAAATGGTTTTGAAATCGGGATCGTAATTAGGCTTTGAACTCTTACGATCATCGGCTAATTCATATCTACCCGTTCTTTCGTCAGGATAGTAAACAGGTGTTCCATCCTTGTATTGATTAGAAGCGTCAAGTGGCGAGTTAAATTGCTGGCCATATGCGAGAGGTGATTCGCCATATTGCTCACGATTTAAATAAGCCAATAGGTTTACTAAGTTTTCAGGGTTGTTTTCATCGATCGGAGTATTCGCATTGGAGCGAATCATAATCATTGTAAAAGAAGAATAACCAATAATTAAAACCAAGAATGAAATAAGAGCTGTATTCCAAGTAGGCCTATTCGTTTTTAAAGTAAAGAAAATCCCATAAACAATGGCTGCCAACAATAAGCATATAAAAACCAGTGAACCTGAGTGAAATGGTGCACCAAAGGAATTTACAATAGCATATTCGAACTTTGCCGCGAAACTTACTAAGCCAGGAATTATAAAGCCTTGTATTCCCCCGAGAGTAATTACACCCACGGCACCGGCTAAAACCATCCCCTTTAGGCTTGGCTTGAATTTCTTGAAATAAATAACGTAAGCAATAGCAGGAATCGCAAGTAGATTCAATAAGTGAATACCAATTGATAATCCAATGAGGTAGGCGATCAGAATAATCCAGCGATCAGCCTGTGGTTCATTGGCAATTTTTTCCCATTTGAGAATTGCCCAAAATGTAATGGCGGTCATCATAGAAGACATGGCGTAAACCTCGCCTTCCTCAGCAGAGAACCAAAAAGTATCACTGAATGTATAGGCTAGCGCACCAATTATAGCACTGCCAAAAACGGCAATTCGATCACCGTCCGTTATTTCATCTTCGCCTCTTGTAAGTTTGAATAGTTTTAATGCTAGAGCCGTGATAGTCCAGAACAAAAAGAGGATTGTAAATGCGCTAGATAGCGCACTGATCATATTTACTGCGTAGGCAACATTTTCGGGAGCCACGAACATGCTGAATAATCTACCGACCAAGAGAAAGGTAGGTGCTCCAGGTGGGTGTCCCACTTCTAAACGATATGAGGTAGCAATGTATTCACCACAATCCCAGAAGCTAGCCGTAGGCTCAAGCGTGTTTACATAGGTGAATGCGGCAACGGCAAATACAAGCCAGCCTAGGATATTATTCCACTTTTGATAATTCATCGTACTCTTTAATAGTTGAAGGCGTTTTACCTTATTTGGCGCGAAATTAGAATTCTGAATGGTTGCAGAGCGTGAACAATGGTTATCAATTCTAACAATTCCTTAAAATCCGATTTTATGCGCACATAATTGATGGTTAAAATACTTTTGGCATCTAATTTGATGTTAGCTAAAATCAAATACTAAAACCTAGAATATATGGTCACTTCAATCAACACTAAATTAATCGCAGCCTCAATGATTGTATTGATGTCTGTAGGCTGTTCAAATAGAAAAGTTCAACGGGTAGATCCAAATGAGAGAATTGATCT
>CALKOP010000023.1 GCA_938091155.1 uncultured Flavobacteriales bacterium
AGCTGCCCATATTTCACCTCCATTCAACAACACAACGGACTCACTGGTATCTCCTGTACTCCAAACGGGATTGCTGTAACTTGTGTCAATAGGAACAGAAAGCGTTTCACCAAGACACATAGTAGTATCTGGACCTAGTGAAAAAGGAGGTGTATCAATGAATCTTAATGAAAGGGTATCTATCTTTTGGCAATGTGGAGTGAACATGTTCACCCAGTAATTACTAGATTCAAACGCCCACGTCTGCCGTAATGAGTCTCCATTAGACCAATTGTAAATGGCGCCTTTATAAACAGGTGCTTCAATTTGAATACTATCAAGGTCGCAAGCCACAATATCCGACACACCCAAAGCCAATCGCTGTATCTCAACATCCAGTGTATCTCGATCTGTACATTCTGCATTACCGACTATCACCCAAATCTTCATAGATGAATCAATTCGAATTTTATTCTCAAAACTCCCGCTACTCCACAGATATGTATCAAATTCATCGTTTAGTGTGATTTCGAACGATTCACAGGCCACAGTGTCATTGCCAAGATTGATTAATTCTGGATTAAATTCTAGATGAATGCTATCGCTGCTAATACAGAATCCATTTGATATGGTAACCCAATATGTTCCTGTTTGCCATGCAGCAATTACCGCTGTAGTATCGTTGGTGTTCCAGAGAATAATTCCTCCACCTTCATCTACTCCAAGATAAAATGAATCGAGGCAAGTAACGGTGTCATTTGTTTCAAACCTGACAAACGATACATCTACTTTCATTTGCTTTACTTGCTCGCATTCACCATTGCTGGCCGTAAGCGCATAGATGCCTGTTTGTGTAATATTTGTTGAACGGGTCGTGTCACCAGTACTCCACAAATAACTCAAGGCGTTATTTGGTCCAAACACCGGAAAACCAAGCTCGCAGATACCAGTGTCGTTGAGTTGAAAATTATATGCTTCTAAAAAGGTTACATCGATAGTATCTGGATTAATACAGAAGAGGTTGGCCGTAGCTGAAACAGAGTGTTGTCCTTCAGTATTCACAAATATTATTGGATCCTGAGAACCATTACTCCATTGAAATGCTGAGAAATTGCTTGTATCTACGCTAAGCATTACCGAATCAACACAAGTCGTATCCCCTATTTCAATTTCAGGAATAACAGCTTCTAGTATTTCCAAGGTCATGAAAGCAGTGTCATCGCCATAACAACCTTGAGAATCTGTTATCACATAGAATATTTCATAAGAACCAACTGAATCATAGAGATGCGTTGGCATTGAATCTGTGGATATTGTGCCGTCACCGAAATCCCAATAATGCACCGTACCAACGCTTCCTTCATTTTCAAAAATTGCAATAAAAGGAGCACATGCCGTGTCTCCTGGTACAATTTCAGCCTTGGCTACATTAGATTCAAAATCAATCTTGAAGACTGTATTGTCGTATGTTGCATTGTTGGTTTGATTTGTAGAATACGCCCAACTCGTTGTTGGAAATGTGCCATTTGAACATGTGGCTTGATATACCACTCCTCTTTTATCAAAGCGGCTAGTACCTCCATCTACATGACTTCCATTATTTCCATAGAAACTTCCAAATTCTAATTCGCTGGCATCAGGTGATAGCTTCATTAAGTAGAATCCAGCTTGCGCCAAATTATTGACCGGATCTAATGTGTCTAGGTTATTCAGATTAAGCACAGTTGCAGTAGCACCTTGACCAGATATATAAATACGGCTGCAGTTATCTACGAGAAATGCAGCCGGTGATATGTCACCGAATGAGGTTATCCATTCTATGGTATCGAGATTAGAATTGGTTTTGTAAACGTAACCACCCGTAGTTGGACCACTGTATTTTCCAGTGGTGGCATTTATTCCGCCATTGGATGTTCCATATAAGTATACGCCTCCATCCAAATCCAACTCGACAAAGTAATTCTGATCACCTGAAGGTGATCCGAAAAAGCTACTCGCTAATAACTGTGTTCCGTTGGGATTAAGCTTTGAAACAAAAGCATCCGTTTGTCCGCCCAAATAGGAATTGTATGCACCATTTGTGTCCAATGGAAAAGTTGAGCTGGTCGTTGCCCCAGCAATAAATACGTTACCATCTGCATCCCGTTTTAGGGCAAATGCCGCATCATTTGTTGTCCCACCTAAGTATGTACTCCATCTCAATGTATCCAGCTCTGGACTCAAGCTTAGCACGACACCATCTTGCAATCCAGAAAGCGAATCTTGAAAACATCCTGTGCTTGTTGGGAAATCCGGCGAGCGACTAAAACTGGCTACATATATATTATCATTAGAATCAATAATAACTTCACCACGAAATGCGTCAGCATAATATTCTTCGAGATTATTCACACCATCACCAACACTGCCACCTACATAGGTTGACCCAACTAATTGAGTTCCATCACTGCTGAGGCTTGTAACCACTATATCCTTTGTACCGTTGTGGGTTGCGTCATAGGCACTTCCGGACACGGGATAGTTTGTTGAATTACTAGATCCAAGCAGCACGATTTGATCTTGGCTATTTGCAATCATGGAATGGGGCAAATCTTCACCGTTACCTCCAAGATATGTTGCATAAATCAACTCGGATCCATTAGGATTGTATTTACTTAAACAAATGTCAACTTTCAGGTAATAATTACCTACAAAAGGCCCACCAAAATCTACTTGAAAAGCACCCGTATCTGTTGGATAACCAGTGCCAAAACATCGGCCTCCTGAATAAATTTGTCCAGATTGATTAAAGGTGGCTGTGTGTCCAAAAGCCTCGGAAGTACACCCAGAATTTGTGGAAGCAATTACGGTGGGATCAATAAAAAGCGTTTTTAACCGATCATACTCCCCTAATTCAAACCCAACCTTTTCACCGTCCCACACCACAAATTTGCAGGGCACAGTCACCTTCCTATCATTTATCATTTGATAAGCCACTAAATCTTCTTCAATGAAATCTCCAATAGAAGAACCCATTATGAGTTTTTGTCCCATGGATTCTAAATTTCGCTGGCCTTCATAAACCATCACAATCGTATTGGGCTCTGCTTCTGGTTCAATTTGATAAGTCATCTTGGGCCAGCCATTAACCTCATCTAAAATCACATCGATACCAGGGTAAATTCCCTTGTGTATGACGCGCTTGAAACCTCGAACACCACTCGCCCATTTGCTTTCGTCATTTCCAATGAAGTAATTATAATACTCTGATGAGGGCTCATTACTCTGAACCTTTGGCATCGCATTGGAATAAAGCCACCTTACCTTGATCCGATGTCCCATTACCATGGTTGCTGATGTATCAATGAGTTGATGGTGCAATGCGTGCAAAGCTTCCGTTCGTTGGTTGGCATCCATCCAGCTAATGCACCAACCACCTTTTTCTAGCCAAAAATTACCGGTTGAAATGGCCAATTTATGTGTCACATTAAACGGCCATTGCCCTTTGTTTTCAATGAAGCCATTACTCTGCGCAAAGGATGCTTGCAGGTGAACTACAAAACAAATCAATATCAGGTATTTAAATGTGGATTTCAACGTGATCAAATATGACTCGGCATTGGTTTCAAAGTTCTCAAAAGTTTTAAACATTAGACCTCTGCCCCAAAGGCTGCTTCTATTTTCGCGTTAATACCAAAAGACACTATGAGCGATATAAAAAATCTTGAGGAACTAGCTTCCCAAATTAGACGAGATATTGTACGAATGGTGCACTCAGCATCAAGTGGTCACCCAGGCGGATCTCTTGGCTGCGCAGATTATTTTGCCGCGCTTTATGGCGAAATCATGTCATTCAACGCATCTAATTTCGATATGGACGCGAAGGGAGAAGATGTCTTTTTTCTTTCAAACGGGCATATTTCTCCCGTTTGGTATAGCACATTAGCACGCCATGGTTATTTTCCAATTAGTGAATTAAGCACCTTTCGACAGATTGACACGCGCCTTCAAGGTCACCCAACTACCGCTGAGCACCTCCCTGGCATTCGCATGGCATCCGGATCGCTTGGACAAGGGCTTAGCGTTGCGATTGGTGCAGCTCTAGCTAAACGAATGAACGCTGATTCACAGATTGTTTATAGTCTACATGGAGATGGTGAACTGCAAGAAGGTCAATGTTGGGAGGCCGCGATGAGTGCTCCACACCAAAAAATTGACAACTTAATTGCAACAGTCGATTTCAACAATCGTCAAATTGACGGTGATGTTACTGATGTACTCTCCTTAGGTGATTTGAAAGCAAAATGGTTAGCATTTGGATGGCAAGTGCTGGAAACGGATGGCAACAAGATGAGCGAATTGGTTTCTACTCTTAACAAAGCCAGGTCACTTTGCGGAAATGGAAAACCTGTTGTGATTTTGATGAAAACCGAGATGGGCGCAGGTGTCGATTTCATGATAGGAAGCCATAAATGGCATGGCGTTGCACCCAATGACGAACAATTGGCACAGGCATTGGAACAACTGGAGGAAACTGTAGGAGACTTCTAAAACAATATTCAAGTGCATTTAGCCAATAAGCGACATTTCTTTATTATTTTTCTTACACTAGCCATTCTGTCATCTGCTGCGGCTCAACAAGAAGTGCCCTTAACTCGGATACTATTCATTTTTGACGCTTCCAATAGTATGAATGGTGTTTGGGAGGCGAAACCAAAAATTGATGTCGCCACTCGCTTATTAAGCCAAGCTCTGGACTCATTGAGAAATGTACCTGACCTACAAATTGGATTACGTGTATACGGACATGAAAAAAATTACCTGCATGGACAAGATTGTGATGACACACAGTTGAAAGTGCCAATCGGATTCAAAACTGTCGGGGCCATTAAATCTTCATTGAAATCTCTAAAACCAAAGGGCACAACACCAATTGCGGCCACGTTAGAAAAGTCTGGTGATGATTTTCCTGATTGCCCCAGAGGCGATTGCCGAAACATCATCATACTAATTACTGATGGTATTGAGGAATGTAATGGAGACCCATGTGCAGTATCAATGGCGTTACAAAAACGAGGTATCGTACTAAAACCATTTGTTATTGGCATTGGGCTAGATCTTGAATTTCGCGAGTCATTTGAGTGCATGGGATCCTTCTATGATGCCATAAATGAGAAAAGTTTTACCAATGCACTGGGCATTGTAATTTCTCAGGCGCTGAATAACACAACTGCGCAAGTGAACCTTTTGGATAATGCCGGAGAAGCTACAGAAACAAACATCAACATGACTTTTTATGACCAAAACACTGAGCATATGGTTTATAATTTAGTTCATACGATGAATAATAGAGGCAATCCCGATACACTTCTACTTGACCCAGTTCATACATACCGCATTGTAGCTCACACTATACCGTCAAGAGAGGTTGACAGTGTTCAAATAACTCCTGGAAAACACACTGTGATTGGGATTCCAACACCTCAAGGTTCGCTGGAGTTTAAAATGAACGGGGTGAATCCCGATGCAGACAAATTGATCATAATTGTTCGACAAACTGGAACAATGAACACATTACATGTTCAGAGTTTTTCAGAAATTGAAAAATACATTGTAGGTAAATATGATCTTGAAATTTTTACTTTACCCAGAACCTACATTAATGATGTCGAATTAACCCAGAGCCATACTACCACTATTCAAATACCCCAGCCTGGAGTCGCGACTTTCAGTAAGAATGGACATGGGTATGGAGGTATTTATGTAGTTCGGAAAAACAAATTGGAACTTGTTGCTAATTTGAGCCGAACAAAGGATCGAGAAACATTGAACCTAATGCCTGGCGAATACATTGCTGTTTTTCGTCCTATTCGCGCCAAAGAAAGCGTTTTCACCGTTGAACAAAACTTCAGAGTAGTCTCAGGATCTTCTGTGGCTGTCAAACTAAACTAATCTATGAGCGTAAACGACTTTAACCCGACCGAGAAAAAGGACACACGCAGCGGATTTGGCGCTGGATTACACGAACTTGGAAAACGAGATGATCGAGTTGTTGGACTTTGCGCTGACCTCACTGGCTCGCTAAAAATGAATGCATTTGCCAATGACTTTCCAGATCGATTCATTCAGGCTGGTGTAGCAGAGGCAAATATGATTGGCATGGCAGCTGGACTGACCATTGGAGGTAAAATTCCTTATACAGGCACCTTTGCAAATTTCAGCACTGGCCGTGTTTATGATCAAATAAGACAGTCCGTTGCATACTCTAAAAAGAACGTGAAAATATGTGCTTCACATGCTGGATTGACTCTCGGAGAAGACGGTGCAACTCATCAAATTTTAGAAGACATTGGGCTTATGAGAATGTTGCCAAATATGTGTGTGATTAATCCAGCTGATTATTGGCAAACGTATAACGCAACACTCGCCATTAATGAATGGGACGGCCCTGTTTATTTGCGATTTGGTAGACCTAGTTGGCCGATGTTCACTACCAAAGACCAGCCTTTTGAAATAGGAAAAGCGTGGAAAATAAATGATGGGTCCGATGTAACAATCATCGCAACTGGACACATGGTTTGGTATGCGATACTATCCGCAAAGAAACTTGAAAGTCAGGGAATTAAATGCGATGTATTAAACATACACACCATCAAACCCATTGACCAAGATGCTATCCTAGATTCCGTGTCAAAAACGAAATGTGTAGTGACCGCAGAGGAGCACAATAAGCACGGTGGATTAGGTGATGCTGTAGCACAGGTTTTAGCGACTAACTACCCTTCTCCACAAGAATATGTTGCCGTCAATGATACGTTTGGAGAAAGTGGAAAGCCAACCGAATTATTGAAAAAATATGGGCTTGACGTATCGGATATTGTTGCAGCATCTAGGCGTGCAATAGCGAGAAAATAAACCTAAAATCCCAAAACACATTTGTATGAAAAAGGGTGCCGTCATTACTGATATTGAGATCGTTGAT
>CALKOP010000024.1 GCA_938091155.1 uncultured Flavobacteriales bacterium
GATCCAATATGGTTGCATCCGGAATAAATGATGTGCTTCAACCAGCAGTCAATCCCGCTTATATTGATAGCACCATCGATAAAAATCTGCAATTCTCATATCTCAATTATCTTTCTGACATCAATCAGACAAGTCTTGGATATGCACAAATGGTTGATAGCGTTGGGCTAATGTCAGGTTACTTCCGTGTTATTGACTACGGAGCTTTTCTTGAAACTAACGAAGTGGGCGATGAAATTGGTGAGTTTCGATCATCAGAATATGAACTCGGTATAAGCCTAGCTAAAAGTTACAAGGATGAAATATCTTATGGAGCAACGTTAAAACAACTGTTTTCTTCGTTTTACCAAAATTACGCTTACGGAATTGCGCTTGATTTTGGAGGCTATTATCAGAGCGAGAATGGTTTAAGAATGGGAGTAACGATTGATAATATTGGTGTACGTTTAATTGACTTTAATGGAAACGAATCATCATTAATGAGACCAGTAATTAATTTCGGGTTCTCTCAAAGATTTTCCAAGGCGCCACTCACATTGGGAATACAGTATAATAATATTGAGACTTGGGATATTGCTGCTAACGATATTGATCAATCTGATAATATTATGATTGATCAATTGACAGGTGAAACAAAACGCAGAACCTTAACGTTTGATAATCTCGCTCGACATTTAAGCCTTTCTGCAATCATTAGTCCGTCCGAGAAATTTGCCATTATCGCTGGATTCAATTTCAGAAGGAGGTTAGAGCTTGCCGCTACCCAAAGGCCAGCATTAGTAGGCTTCTCCTTTGGTTTACAGGTCAAAGTCAAACGATTTACTATTCAGTACGGGTTGGCTAGTTATCACCTGAACGGTGCGATTAATCAACTGGCCTTGTCAACAAATCTTAACGAGTGGTATTCAAAAAAATCAAAGTGAACAGAATCAACATCGCAATAGACGGATTTTCTGGATGCGGAAAAAGTACGCTGGCACGACAGCTTGCTAAAGCTATTGGGTATGTTTTTGTGGATACTGGAGCGATGTACCGCGCATTTACATTTTTAGTAATCAAAGAAGGACAGAATCGCGATCCTATTTCAGCTGTAATTAATTCAGATCCAAGAATTGAGTTTAACGAAATGACCGAGGTGATTATTAATGGTCAAAATCAAGAGAAGGCCATCAGGGGAATTGAAGTTGCGAATAGGGTAAGTGAAATAGCCTCTGACATACGAGTTCGAAATTTTTTATTCAATCTTCAAAACCAATTGATTGAATCTAAAGGGGTTGTCATGGAAGGTCGTGATATCGGTTCAGTGATTATACCGAATGCTGAACTCAAGCTGTTTATTACCGCTAACATTGAAACGCGTGTTGAAAGAAGGTATCATCAACAAGGTGGCGACTCTCAGAGTGTTACGCGCGGGGAGTTTAAGACAAATCTATTGACTAGAGATCAAAAAGATGTTGAGCGAGAGGCCGCTCCATTAAAACTTGTTGCAGGCGCAATTATTATGGATACAACATTTTTAACAGAGAAAGAACAGTTAAAAATGGCAATGTGTCTTGCCACGCCAAAAATGAACCCTTCAGATCTATTAGGAATGGTCAGCCCAAAGTAGAAAACAATTCTTCTTTTGTTTTTGCGGTTGGGTAAAAGCTTAAAATTTTGTCCATAACGGCTTCCACAACACTATCTGGACACGAGGCGCCACTAGTTAATACGATGTCCACGATTGGTTTTTTTGGTAAAAAAAATGTGGATATCAAATGCTCCTTTCGATCATAATTGTAATGATGTATCGTATTTGAATCCATTATTTCTCCACTACCATTGATGAAATAGGAATTGAATTTCGTGTCACACAATTCTTTTATGTGACTTGTGTTAGAACTATTATACCCACCAACAACTAGCGCTAAATCGGCCTCTAAATCCAATAAGGCATAGGTCGATTGCTGATTATCATTAGTTGCATAGCATAGCGTGTCGCGAGTATCAGCAAAGTGATCCTTAATCTTTTCAGCGCCAAATTTTTCTTCCATCACAGATTTGAAATACTCCGCCATTTCATGTGTTTCACTCGCAAGCATTGTTGTCTGATTAATAACGCCAATTTTTTCAAAGTGAATCAATGGATCGAAATCGGCTGAATAGCGACCATTAAAGTGCTTTTGGAATTCATTTATTGGTCGCTCTCCTAGGATTATTTCTCCAAGTAAACGTGCCTCATTTATATCCTTTAAGACAATACTCTGAGATTTTGCCATACTATGAGAAAAGGTAGCTCTTGTTTCTTCATGAGTAAATTTTCCATGTATTAGTATTGTATGATCTTGATCGCCAAGTTTATTGGCCATTTTCCAGACTTTTTCTACAAAAGGACAGGTGGTATTATATTTTTCAGTAGTGATTCCCTTGGATCTAAGCAATGTTTCGGTTTCTAATGTTGTTCCAAAAGCTGGAATAATAACAATGTCATTCGAATCAATATCGTCCCAATCTGCTAATTGGTTGCCCTCTGTATCTTGTATAAAGGATAACCCTCGATCCTGAAGATCTTGATTTACAGTAGGATTGTGAATCATTTGGCTCAACATGAAAATTCTTTTTCCAGGATTACCTTCAATAGTATTGTAAGCAATCTCTATCGCATTCTCAACTCCGTAACAAAAACCAAAATGTCTTCCAAGGTGAAAACGTACTGGTCCGAAATCAAGAGTTGTTGGTGTGAAGTCCTTCTTCCGTGGGTCTGAATCCTTACGCAAAGATTTTATTCTACCTATAAAAGTACTTCGATAAAAAGGAGGTATCTCGAATGATTTCATATCGGTTCAAAGAACTTAAATTTCATTGTACAAACAAACTTTTGATCCTGAAGTTTTACTTTCTACTGCGATTAAAAAAAAGTGATTAATTTAAGCCTCTAAATTTAATCGAATGAGATTTTTACATGGAAAGTTAAAGGCCTTCACTGGAGAAAAAATTACAGTTGAAATTTCTACTCCAACGCGAGTACTAATTATGCCTGAA
>CALKOP010000025.1 GCA_938091155.1 uncultured Flavobacteriales bacterium
ACCAATAAACTAAAAAATGCAATTTTCAACTTATTGCTAAAAATTATCTCGACTATACGTTTTAAAGAAAGCTCAACATCAGCATCATCTTTCAAAACATATTTCACATTTTCTTTCATAGTATAAAATTTCAAGAGCTAAAAACTATGTGTTTTTTAATCTCTAGCCTGCGAAGGCAAATATTAATATTGCCGAACTGAAAATGGTCATTTCAAGGAAATATCTTAAGCAGCAGCTATTTTTTTGCCTTTGCATTGTTGTATACAAGCTAGGGCTTGATGCGTACTATGTGATTTTTAGTGGAGATTTTGCTTACTATGGTGTCATCTATGATCCTCGTGGAAGCTTAGAAATTGTGATTTCTTGGATTTGTCTTATCACTTCTACATTCTTTGTTGATTTCAGCGACAAAAAGGTAAGCAACTCGGCACACATGCTGCTCTACATCGTTTGCTTCATACCAAGCACCGTGATATATACATTTAACTCAGCAATGGACGGAAGTTTCTTCTATGGTCTATTTGCAGTGTTTCTGGCCGTTGGTATTCAACAAAAAGTGTTTGATGGTAAAATTGGGTTGAAGCAGTTTTCTCTCAACAGAAGGCAGTTCATTTTCGTGTTAGGTCTGTTTTATGCGCTTTTTAGCCTAATCGTCATATCCAAATATGGTTTATCACTCAAGGTGCCAAGTTTAGGTGAGGTCTATACCCAGCGCCATGAGTTCAAATCTGTAGAAGCTACGAAATTTGTAAAATATGCATTGAGTTGGCTTGTTAGTGTTCTCAACCTTGCTATTATACTATATGCTACTATACATCGGAAATATCTGCTAATGGGCTTTGGTTTATTGGCGGTTTTATACTTCTTTTCTTTGGGCGGTCATAAATCATATTTGTTTTCTGCGCCACTTGCGCTCATATTGTTGTTGATTGTTAAAGTCCTTAAGAAAGACTTTAATCTATCCATAGCCCTATTTACAGCGTCTGGGATACTGTCTTTATTAATTTTCGATCAATTTTCTGATGAAGAATATACTTTAGCCTCATCGCTCTTTGTTCGAAGGTCACTATTGCTTCCAAGTCAGATTTACTTCTATTACTGTGAGTATTTCAATGAAAATGGCCTAAACTATTTTACGCATAACATGCCCTTTTCATTATTCCTCAATTCTTCATACTCAGAAACAGCCCCCGTGGTCATTGGCGAGGAATACTTTAGGTTTAATGATAGCGTTTATGCAAATGGTAACGTGTTTGCAGACATCTTTCATAATACGGGATACTTAGGTTATGTTTTAATCTCCATAGTCTTGTCAGGGTTATATATGGCTATAGACTATGTAAGTAGAAATAAGACTAGATTATTCACCATTCCCATGACCTTCATGGCATGCTATGTTTTAATCAATACCGGGCTCTTTGTTTCCCTGATCACACATGGCATTATTTTAAGTCTTTTAGTAATTGGGTTTTATCCGAATATAAATTTTAAGATTTTGGCTAAAACGAAGTAGTATTAAGCCATCAAGAAACTGAATTAAGATTGCGATCATTGAGAGCTGCTGCGTAAAAGATAAAGCCTCCATATAGAATGTAGGATACTATTTCTATACAAGCAAAATACATTAAAAAAGACTCGATTTCCCAATTTAATTTAGAGACAGGAACAAGTGTAATTACAAGTAAAAAATGAGTCCATTGCCAAATTGAAACAAGTTTCACTTTGCCCAAAGCCAATAACAACCCACTTGTTGGAGAGACTACAAATCTGATCCCAATAGCAATCGCTAGTATTTGAGAAAACTCTCCTGCCATTTCCCATTGAGAGCCAAATACAAAAGTAAAAAGCCCGGGGCCAAGAAATATCAGAGGCAAGACAAAGGTTAGTGATGTAAGTGCCAGAAAACCAGTAAGTCGGTTCAAATCTTTAAATATTGGCTTATCCTCTCTGCGCTTTTGAGAAATCCGCTCTAAGAAGACTTGCGACAAGTTTTGACCAATAAAACCAATTGGTGCCGTAAGAATGTACTTCGAAAAATTAAAAGATCCGACAATTGCCACAGTGTACGCGTTAGAAACAAAGATTAAAGGGAGATGCGTACCCATTGAATTAACGAGAGATGATGGAGCGAAATATAGGGGATACTGACGGTATCTCTTTGCCATTTTCCAAATACCTCTTTTAGGCTCCTTGATAATTTTAGCCACATCTTTTCTGATTTGAAAAACGCTCACTATTAACATAAAAAACCGTCCGATAATATCAGAGAGAATTAAGCCAAATCCTTGTTTGGCTGAGCCTAGAGCTAGGTTACTAGCACCTTCAAAAACTCTTTGAGAAACCTTGTTAATGGCCAAATCCTTGAATTTAGCTCTTCTTATTAACCAATAACTTGTGGATTGGTATAACCCTGTAATTAATACACCAATTAGTATTAGTGGAATCCAAGGTCTAATTTTTTCATTATCCACATACTCTACAAAAGCATCAGAAAAAATCGTGCTTATTGTTACTAAAATGACAAAAACGAACAATGAGGCGATTGCACTCACCATTGTCACCTTCCTAGATTCGGATT
Organism: uncultured Flavobacteriales bacterium; assembly: GCA_938091155.1. Taxonomy (GTDB): domain Bacteria; phylum Bacteroidota; class Bacteroidia; order Flavobacteriales_G; family Salibacteraceae; genus SHAN690. The sequence goes on from CALKOP010000025.1 coordinate 2,579, forward strand.
CTGATTTTGGGACAACTATCGCAACCTCATACTTTGCCGCAGCAATGACCGAAAGCATGAGTAAGGTGCTATAAAAGATCCCAAAAAGAGCGAAATCCTCTGTTGAATAAATCCTAGCTAGAACAGGAGATAATGCAATTGGTATGAGCTGTGCGACAGCAGACCCTGTGAATAACGCAATAAAGTTTTTGAGAAATGTAGAGCGTCTATTCAAGTTCATATCCCAACAATAACAAAGTAATTACAAACCGTTCAATTCATCTATCACTTCTGCTTCCTGTGAATTCTTTCAATCATCTCAACCACTTTCATTCCTTCCAAAGCATTTGTTGAAATTTGAGATTTCCCAGTCAAAACGTTTATTACGTTTTCAATTACATAGTGATGATTAGCAGCGCTGCCTTTATAGTCTCCGTAATCATTAGGCGGGTTTGATGGCGCCAATGTTGGCATTTCGTAGCCTTCAATATCACAATACTCTAATTGATCCATGTACTGACCACTCACTTTCACAGTTCCCTTCTCGCCTATTACAATGATGCTACTTTCGAAGTTTTTATTCCAAATGCTAGTAGAGTAATTAATTGAGCCAAAACCTCCATTTACAAACTCAAATTGAACCAAACCTGAATCGTCAAACTCAGTTGCCTCTTTATGGTTGAAGTTGTTGCTCTTGGCCACTATGTTGTGTATATCTCCAAAGAGCCAATACATAATGTCGATGAAGTGGCTAAATTGGGTAAACAGAACCCCACCATCCAAAGACTGTGTTCCTTTCCAACCGCCAGCTTTATAATATCGAGCGTCTCTGTTCCAATAACAGCTCAATTGCACCATATTGATTTCTCCCAACAAGTTTTGGTCAACTACTTGCTTCAACCACTTAGAAGAAGGGCTATATCTGTTTTGCTTTACACAGAAAACATGTCTTGAAACCTGTAGAGATTTAAAAATCACCTCTTCACACTCTTGTCGAGTCAGCCCCATTGGTTTTTCAATCACCACGTGTGATTTCTGTTCTAACACCTCTATTGCTTGACGTGCGTGATATCCATTGGGCGTGCAGATATTAACCACATCCGGCAGAATATCGCTTTGAAACATTGCATCTATAGATTCAAAAACCTTTACATCTGGATAAGTATCAGATGCAATTTTTCTCTTGTCTTCATCTGTATCAATAATCGCTAACAAGTCGCTATCAGCAGTTCCATGAACCATGATTGCATGTTTCTTTCCTATATGACCAAAACCGATTACGGCAAACGTTACTTTATTCATGAGCTTGAATTCTTGGCAAACGTAAATGATTTATCTACAGCGAATTTATTAATGAAGATTCTCCCAGTACCATGCAATAGCTGTTTCGAGTCCAGTTCTGAGATCTTGTTCTGGTTTGTATCCCAATAGGGTAGTTGATTTTACAATAGATGCTAAACTATGTCGGACATCACCGACCCTTTCTGGACCATATTTTATTTCAACATTGGCGATTTCTGGATCAAATTTCACCAACAGTTCTTGCAATAATTGTACAAGTTCGTCTAGGTTAGTGCTTTCACCAAAGGCCACATTAAACACTTCGTTATGAGCATCTGGATTTGTGGATATCGCAGCCAAATTGTTCGCTTGAATTACATTGTCGATATATGTAAAGTCCCTAGACTGAGTACCATCACCGTGAATGATTGGAGATTCATGTCGAACAAATTGACGTATGAATTTTGGAATTGCTGCAGCATATGCACCATCTGGATCTTGTTGCGCACCAAATACATTAAAGTATCGCAATCCGATGGTTTTCACACCATATAATCCCCCAAAAACCTTGGCATATTGTTCATTTACACTTTTGGTAATTGCATACGGAGATAGTGGATCACCAATTTGCTCTTCAACTTTTGGCAATCGTTTTTCAGTACCGTATACTGAACTGCTCGTTGCATACACGAAACTTTTGACTTTCGCATCTCTAGCAGATATCAACATGGTTAAGAAGCCATTGATATTTATATCATTCGTTTTGAAAGGATCCTCAATACTTCTTGGAACCGATCCCAAGGCAGCTTGATGCAGAACATAATCGACTCCATTGCAAACGTGATCGCAAATTTCCCTGTCCCTTATGTCACCTTCCACAAAGGTGAAATTAGGGTGCTCGAGAATAGAAGCTATGTTTTCCCTCTTCCCTGTAATGAAGCTATCTAGACCAATAACTTGATTGTCATTCAGCAACAGGTCATTTGCAAGATTAGAACCGATGAATCCCGCAACACCAGTAACGAGAACCTTTGAATTTGTGATTTTGCGTTCGATCATAAATACAGGTTATCGTGCTACGGCTTGCGCGCGGGTTTCTCGAATTACCGTAATTTTCACTTGACCAGGGTAGGTCATTTCATCTTGTATTTTCTCAGAAATTTGAAAGGCAAGGTTCTCTACATCACCGTCTTTTACCTTGTCACTTTCAACCATTACGCGCAATTCGCGTCCGGCCTGAATGGCGTAGGCTTTAGTTACACCTTCATACCCCATTGCTAAATTCTCTAAATCTTTAATTCGCTGAATGTATGCCTCAACAATCTCACGTCTAGCGCCAGGGCGAGCTCCACTAATTGCATCACAAACCTGCACAATGGGTGATAAAAGAGTTGTCATCTCAATTTCATCATGGTGAGCCCCAATTGCATTACATACATCTGGCTTTTCATTATACTTCTCGGCAAGTTTCATACCCAACAAAGCATGTGGCAATTCGCTTTCTTCATCTGGTACTTTTCCAATATCATGCAGTAAACCAGCTCGTTTTGCAACTTTGGCATTCAACCCTAATTCAGCCGCCATGGTTGCACATAAGTTAGCCACTTCCCTACTGTGTTTTAAGAGGTTTTGTCCATAGGAAGATCGGTACTTCATACGACCTACCATTCTGATCAGCTCAGGGTGTAAACCATGAACGTTTAAATCGATACAAGTGCGCTTGCCCGTTTCCACAATTTCATCATCCAACCGCTTCTGTGTTTTCGTTACAACCTCTTCAATTCTTGCAGGATGTATTCTACCATCCGTAACCAATTGATGTAATGACAAACGAGCAATCTCTCTTCGAATTGGATCAAAACATGAAAGAATAATTGCTTCCGGTGTATCGTCAACAATAATTTCAACTCCCGTTGCTGCCTCTAATGCACGAATATTTCTACCCTCACGACCAATGATGCGGCCTTTTAAATCGTCATTTTCGATATTGAATACGGATACAGAATTCTCTATAGCCTGCTCTGTCGCAATTCGCTGTATCGTTTCAACAACAATCTTCTTAGCATCTCGACTAGCATTGATTTTTGCTTCATCCACAATGTCCTTAATAGTGCCCATTGCCTCAGTCTTGGCCTCACTAATAAGCACTTCGCGCAGCTGCTCTTTGGCATCATCTGCAGACAAATTACTGAGCGACTCCAGCTGCTTTACTTGTTTAGAATGAAGCTTATCAAGCTCTTCCTGTTTTTTAGAGTTTAAGTCTAACTGGATTTGTAAGCTTTGGCGTGTGCTGTCCAGCTTTTGTTCTCTCTTATTTAACTCGGCAAGCTTATTATTCAAGCTATTCTCCTTTTGCTTGATTCGGCCCTCAGCCTCACTCATCTTTTTGTCCTTGCTAATAATTGCCTTTTCGTGTTCAGATTTCAGATGCACGAACTTCTCCTTGGCTTGAATTAGTTTATCTTTTTTTATGCGCTCGCCTTCGACTTCCGCTGCGGCTATAATGCGCTTTTTATCTGCATCAACGCCTTTTTTAAGTGCCATATACGTCACACCAGCTCCTAATGCTAGGCCAACTATGGCTAATACAATTAGTAAAATCATTTGTTTTTTTGAATTAAAAAAAACCCGCACAAACCGCAGCATTGTAACCTCCTAAAAAGCTAATATTTGGGGCTATCTCTCAAGCTCGGGCGTCCAGTGTCTTTCTAGTAAGCTAGAAAAATCTCCTAAAATAAATTAGGATGAACAGGCCTGTCCTTACCATCGCGAAGATTTGCCCCAGCGTTATAAATGTTCAGGTTACAAAACCATAAGGGTCTGTGCGGGAATACTTTTAAAGAACAACTACTTTGTTGCTAGCTCCGTATCGATACGATCGATTAGTTGGGAAAGTTTGTCAGAGACCTTTTGGTTTACTAACTCTTCTTTCCCATGACCTTTTTCCAATGTAAGCTCTAAGGCCAACATTGCGAAAATGTCTATCTTATCCTTAACTGCGAAACTTGATTCCAAGACCTTGATTCGCTCATTGATGTAGGCTGCTGCCTTTCTTACCTCTTCCTCCTCTTCTAAAAGAACAGAAAGTGGATACACCCTATTCGCTATCGTAACCTTTATAGAAAGTTCGCTCATTTTAATCAATCGTTCAACTTGGCTATGCAACGGTCTATTTCCCGCACCATTTGGCTGATTTTCCGCTTCGTTTCAGAGACAACTTCCTCGTCACCTTTAAACGCAGCGGCCATTTTCAGCACTTTATTTTCTTCTCTCGTCTTTTCCAATCCATCGGCAGACAACTGTAATTTGCCCTTCAATCTTTGAATCTCATCTTCCTGTGATTTCAATTTTGTCCGAGAAGATCGGAGCGCACCAATGAGTGACTCTGTCTTTTTACCAAGGGTTTCAACTGTTTCACCTAAATCCTTCACAATCAATTTTTTACTGAAAGAAAACTCAACTACCGTTGAATCCTTCAAATATTCGTAAAATAATTGAGTCAGCTTATAATTGGAAAGAAATTTCTTACTCGTATTTAGGTTTTCTACGATTGATACTTTCGCGCTAAGTTCATGCATCGATTTAATATCTATAATTTTCTTTTTTTCAAAGTTTTTCTCCTTTTCACCATATCCAGCTTTGCTCAAGAAATGGAGTTCCATGTGGCAAATCCACTAGAGATATCACCTACTCTATCGGGAAACTATGGGGAATTAAGGCCAAATCATTTTCATGCAGGACTAGATTTGAAAACAGGTGGTCAGATAGGATTACCCGTTCACACTGCAGCACCAGGTTATGTAAGTAGAATTAAAATCTCACCCTATGGATATGGAAAGGCCATTTACATAACTCATTCAAATGGTTACACAACCTTATATGGCCATTTGAATGGCTTTAATGATTCGATAAAACGGTATGTCCGAAGAATACAATATGAACAGGAAGCATTTTCAATAGATGTATACCCAGGGAATTTGGACTTAGTAGTAAAAGAAAATCAAATTATTGCGTTTTCAGGAAACACGGGTGGATCGGGCGGTCCACATGTTCATTTTGAAGTGAGAGAAACCAAAACCGAGGTTCCAAGAAACCCACTACTCTTTCATTTTCCCCTTTCAGATTCCAAAAAACCAATAATTGAAGCTATTGGAATTGCTCCGCTTAACTCTGAGAGTAAAGTTCAGAACCGAAGTGCCACACAACACTTTAGAGTTTCTTCTGGAGGAATTAATGGCAATAATGCTATTATCGTATCAGGTGTTTTTGGCATTGAAATGAGTGGTTATGACCAGCAAGATGGAGCTGCTAATCGCAATGGAATTTTCAGCGTAAAGTGCTTTGTAGATGACCAAGTGGTTTCCACATTTATTGCGGATTCTATACCTTTTGATCAAGGCCGGTATATGAATGCATTAATAGACTATGAATACTATTATCGAACGCATCGGAGGTTCATGA
>CALKOP010000026.1 GCA_938091155.1 uncultured Flavobacteriales bacterium
CAGGCAAGTACAGAATCTATTTTAAAAATTATAAAGTAATGAGTGAACTAGAATCGTTACATAATCACGTAATAGTTTGTGGCTACGGTCGCAATGGCAAGCAGGCAATCAAATCATTGCGTGCTCACAAGGAACAATGTGTTGTTATTGAGTTTGACAACGAAATGGTCACTCAATTGCAAGATGAAGACGATAAATTACTAATTATATCTGGTGATGCCACTGATGACAGTGTGTTGATAAAAGCTGGCGTTGAAAGAGCCAAGGCAATCATCACCAGTTTGCCAAAAGACGCGGACAATTTGTTTGTTGTTTTAAGCTCAAGAGAGTTAAATAAGAATCTGAAAATCATATCACGTGCTTCAGATGATAGAAGTGAGCACAAGCTTAAAATCGCAGGTGCCAATAACGTAATATTACCTGATAGTGTTGGGGGATCACATATGGCTACTTTAGTCATGACGCCAGATTTAATGGAATTCTTAGATCACATTTCCCTGACAGGAAATGATGAATCTACATTGGTGGAGGTTCGATTTAATAACCTACCGCCAGATTTTGAGCATAAAAGTATTATTGAGATAGAGCGAAGGTTTAAAACTGGAGCAAGAATAATTGGTTTCAAAACTCCTGAGAATGCAATCATAGTGAACCCATCGTCAGAGACTGAATTAGTGCCAAGGTCAAAACTTTTTGTCTTGGGTAACCAAGAACAAATTAGAAGACTTAAGTCAGCCCTTCATATTGATGACTAACAAACAGAAAGTACTTATTACCGCAGTCAATGGCCTCATTGGTGGACATATTTTCGAATTAGCGAAACGCAGCTATAGCGTTGTCGGGACATCCAGAAAAACAGGTGTATTTGTCAATAGTATTTTCGATTTAGAAAAAATCAATCAGATTCATAACTGATTAGATGAAATTAATCCTGAGGTGATAATAAATTGTGCAGGTGTTCCTGCCATTGATTATGCTCAATCTCATCAAAAGGAAACCTAAACCATTAATGTGGATGTAGTTTCTGAATTGGCAATTTGGTCTCAAAAAAATTAAGCCAGGCTCATACAATTCTCAAGCGACTTCGTGTTTGAGGGAGAAAAAGAGTGCTATTCTGAAAGTGACTCAACAAATCCGATTAGTTATTATGGAAAATCCAAGCTGCTATCGGAGCAAGTCGCGTTGAGTGTAGGTAACTCAGTTGTTATCCGAACCTCTTTGGTCTATGGGTATTCCGAGAATTTAAGTCGTTTGAATTTTCCATTATGGCTTATTGAAAAGTTAAAAAAATCAAAAATTAGGCATCACGGCTGATCAATTTCGTTCGCCAAGTTATGTTTATGAACTAGTATTGGCCACAGTGAATCTTATCGATCATGAATTTACGGGAGTCATTCATCTCTCAGGTAGGAGCCGTGTGGGAGTGTATGAATTTGCTCAAAACGTATCAGAAGTTTTTGATTTGAATTCAGAATTATTATCACCAATAAAAACGAATATCGAAAATGTTGAATATAATCGACCCCTATCTTCTTCACTAAATAATGCACTATCAACAGAGGTCATCAATTACAAACCAAAATCTGTGTTAGAATCATTAGTAGAGATGAGGGATTTGATGAAAAATAATATGCCTTAGCGCTATATCGATATTCCCATATATTTGGCTGAAAGCAAAATAAAAGCATGAAGAAAATTCAGTTATTTCTAACATTAATCGTACTTCAATTTATCTCATTACCAATTTTTGCTCAAGAGCAAGGTGCGGTGGATAGAGCCATCAATAACTTTATGGAGCCTATCACCACATTCCTCATGAAAATCATTTTTTTCACGGTGCCCATTGGATCAATGGACGTTCCCTTTGTTTTGATCTGGCTGATAGGAGGTGCGATTTTCTTTACGATTTACATGAAATTCATCAATATCACAGGCTTTCGACACGCTATCGATGTTGTAAGAGGTAAGTATGATAATCCAGACGATGCCGGTGAAGTATCTCACTTTCAAGCACTCACAGCTGCTCTATCGGGTACAGTTGGTGTTGGGAACATTGCTGGAGTCGCAATTGCTGTATCCCTTGGTGGCCCGGGAGCAACATTTTGGATGATAGTTGCTGGCTTATTTGGTATGTCTTCGAAATTCGTTGAATGTACCCTGGGTTTAAAATATCGGAAACAGCATAAAGATGGATCTATCTCCGGTGGACCCATGTATTACTTAAGCGAGGGATTGAAGAAGAAAGGAAAGGAGAAACTTGGTAAAGTATTAGCTGCCCTGTTCGCAATTGCCTGCATTGGAGGTTCGTTTGGAGGTGGGAACATGGTTCAGATAAATCAAGCTACTCAGCAATTAATTGATGTGACAGGCGGAGTCGATAGTATGTTTTACGAGCGAGGCTGGATATTCGGTGTTATGATGGCAATGGTTGTTGGTGTCATTATTATTGGAGGAATCAAAAGCATTGCAAAAGTTACGGACAAAGTAGTTCCGTTTATGGTTGGGATATATGTGCTGGCGGCCATGATTGTGATTGGAAATAACATCACTAACATTGGTTGGGCCTTTGGGCAAATACTATCTGGTGCCTTTAGTCCAGATGCCATGTATGGAGGTTTTGTAGGGGTTTTAATTCTAGGCTTTAAACGAGCAGCATTTTCAAATGAAGCCGGCATTGGCTCGGCATCTATTGCTCATTCTGCTGCAAAAACGGATGAGCCAATTAGTGAAGGGGTTGTCGCGTTACTTGAACCATTTATTGATACGGTGGTTATTTGCACGATGACTGCGCTTGTGATTATTTTTTCTGGGTACGGTGAATTTACGCCAGTGGAAGCCATGGCCTCGGCCATACCAGGAGGCACAGGCGAAGCAACCGGTATTGGCTTAACTTCCTCGGCTTTTGCTCAAACCATTAGTTGGTTTCCATTAGTCCTTTCTGTTGCAGTAATACTTTTTGCCTTGTCAACTATGATTTCGTGGAGTTACTATGGAATTAAGGCATGGACTTACTTATTCGGAGATTCAAGGTCATCTGTAACACTTTATAAAGTGATTTTCTGTCTCTTGGTGGTTGTTGGAGCGGCAATCAGCGCAAAACAAGTTTTTGATTTTGGGGATGCCATGATATTTGCCATGTGTTTTCCAAATGTTCTAGGATTATACTTTTTAGCTCCGGAGATTAAGCAGGATCTTAAGAGTTATTTTGATCGAATAAAATCAGGAGAAATCAAAGCCTACAAATAGATTATAAACAATGAGACTTTGGAGAAAGCTCATAAGAAACTATTTCACCTTCAATAACCGAGAAAAACACGGGTTATATGTATTGGTGGTTTTGCTACTTATCCTTTCTTCCATACATCTTTTTATACGTTTGCAACCGGTACCACAGGTTGATTTGTCGGCAGAGCAATTAGTGATGCTAGACAAGTTTGAAAAGGCGAATGAATCAGGAATTAGCCCCGATAACTAGGTAGAAATCAGTCCGATTCAGACGGATTCAATTAAAAAACACATAGGCTGGCAAACTTTTGATCTAAATTTCGTTGACTCTCAGGCTCTCATTAATTCTGGATTAAATGAAAAAATCGCTCAGCGCTTGATCAATTATCGTATAAGCGGTGGACGATTTAAATCAGCAGACGATCTATCGAAAATATACGGCATGGATAGTAGTTGGCTTTTAGAAGCTAAAATGCATATTGAAATTGAACAGAAACAAAATTTATATGACTCAAGTCCATCGTATACAGTGTTCAAAGTTGATAGTTTTGAGAAAAAGGCCAAACGGCAAATCCCAACATTCGAATTAAATAGTGCCGATAGTATGTCATTGGTTCAACTACCATGGGTCGGTCCATATTATGCTAGTGAAATAGTTAAACTAAGGCAAAACCTAGGGGGCTTTAAATCACATGATCAGCTACTGGGTATATATAGACTTAAGGATCAAACTATAGAAAGCATCCTGGAATATGCCACGTTAGACACCTCACTGATTGTCAGGATGAACATTAATGAGGTGGACATAAGAAGGTTAGGTTGCCACCCGTTTTTAACTTGGAAACAGGCTCAAATAATCGTGAATTATAGAGATCAGCATGGAGATTATCAATCGGTCGGAGGTATATTAAAGACGAGGGTAATTTCTGATTCAGTTTATCTTAAAATTGCACCGTATTTGACAACCAAAGAATGACTAAGCAATTACTTGAAGAAACAATCCGAACAATTCCAGATTTTCCGAAGCAGGGAATTATGTTTAAGGATATTACGCCTGTTCTGAGAGACTCTAAATTGTGTAGAGACGTGGCCAAAAAAATTGCTGATTCCTTTCGAGAAGACTGTATCGATGTCGTGGTTGGAATTGAAAGTAGAGGTTTTCTTTTCGGGATGTTAATTGCACAAGAGCTTGATTGCGCCTTCGCCATTATTAGAAAAAAGGGAAAGCTTCCCTATAAGACCGTTGAGTTGGAGTACTCCCTTGAATATGGTACAGCAATCATTGAGATGCACGAGGATGAAATACAACCAAATCAGCGTGTCATGGTGCATGATGACTTATTAGCAACTGGAGGCACAGCTGAAGCAGCGGCAAAATTAATTTCGAAGATTGGAGCGAACATTGCTGGGTTTAGCTTTGTTATTAGCCTAGATTTTTTGAATGGACAGGATAAATTGAAGGCACACAGTGAAAAAATTGTGACTCTTGTAAACTATTAAAACGAAGACATGAATTTTTCAAGCTACGAAAACGAAGAAATGATCACTCAAATGGTGCGTGATTTTGCTGAAAAGGAAATCAGACCAAACATTATGAGGTGGGATGAATCACAGCATTTTCCAGTTGATCTTTTTAAGAAGATGGGCGAGTTAGGAATGATGGGTGTCTTTGTGCCAGAGGAGTACAACGGAGCTGGGCTCGGTTATTTTGAATATGTAACAATCGTTACTGAAGTGGCCAGAGTCTGTGGTTCAATTGGTTTGAGTGTTGCTGCTCACAATTCACTTTGCACGAACCATATTTTAATGTTCGGAACTGAAGAACAAAAGAAAAAGTACTTACCCAAATTGGCTACGGCTGAATGGATCGGGGCATGGGGTCTCACAGAAACAGGTACTGGATCTGATGCTGGAGGTATGAACACAACAGCGATTAAAGACGGTGATGATTGGATTCTCAATGGATCGAAGAACTTCATCACTCATGCTATAATTGGAGATGTAGCAGTTGTGATTGTTCGCACTGGCGAAAAAGGTGATTCTTATGGTATGTCTGCGTTCATAATTGAAAAAGGAACACCCGGTTTTTCAGGAGGTAAGAAAGAAGATAAATTAGGTATGAGAGCTTCAGAAACTGCAGCTTTATTCTTCGATAATTGTCGGATTCCAAAAGCTAATTTGCTGGGAAACGAAGGCGATGGTTTTGTTCAAGCAATGAAGGTGTTAGATGGCGGTAGAATTTCAATTGCCGCTTTGTCTTTGGGAATTGCAAAAGGAGCTTTAGACTGTTCTGTCAAGTATTCAAAAGAGAGAGAGCAATTCGGTAAACCAATCTCAAATTTCCAGGCAATTGGATTCAAACTAGCGGATATGGCTACAGAGATTGAAGCATCGGAATTATTAATAATGCAGGCTGCGGATCTTAAGAACAGAGGGAAAAAAGTCACCAAAGAATCAGCCTTTGCAAAGTATTATGCATCAGAAGTATCAGTGCGAGTTTCGACAGAAGCTGTTCAAATCCATGGTGGTTATGGATATACAAAAGAATACCCAGCAGAGAAATTCTACAGGGATTCTAAGCTATGTACCATTGGTGAGGGTACATCTGAAATTCAGAAGTTAGTTATATCAAGAGAAATTTTAAAATAGCCGCGGTTTTTCAATAAACAGTTTATACATTCGCGCCCCAATTAGTACAAAGAATATGTTAATTATACCAGTAAAAGAAGGCGAATCGATTGAGAAAGCGCTAAAGAAGTACAAGAAGAAATTCGAACGCACCGGTACCATGAAGCAGCTTCGTGCACGTCAAAAGTTCACAAAGCCTTCTGTGATGAATCGTGAGCAACGTCTTAAGGCAATTTATAAGAATCAGATGTACGGTTCTGAAGAATAGCCGAGTCTGAAAAAATATGTAGTAATTAATCTGCCCAAGTGGCGGATTTTTTTATTTTAGGGTATTCATAAAAGTAATACAATAAAGCCTGGAATCGAGTCATTCCTTAATTACCTTTTATACCAAAAAAGGTATAGTAAGCATACGATTGATGCTTACCAAAACGATCTGCTTTCTTTCGCGGACTTTTTAGAAACAGAGTTCGAGCAAGATGAACTAGCAGATGTGTCCCGCAGACACATATCTTCCTTCATAGCAAATTTGATCGATAGTGGTCTTAAGCCCCGTTCTGTTAATAGAAAAATTAGTGCTATTCAATCTCTATTTAACTATGGCATCAGAAAGGGCGAATTAGAGACAAACCCAACTACGGGTATTCTACGTCCAAAAGTTGGATCTAACCTACCTACGTTTGTTCGAGAGGAGTCTATCGTACAACTTTTTAATGAGACTGAGTTTGAAGATTCTTTTAGTGGTCAAAGGGATCGAATGATTCTTCTGATTTTTTATTCATGTGGATTAAGACGAGATGAGCTTATTAATCTTAAAGTTGAGGATGTTAATCAATATGAATCAACTATTAAGGTGTTAGGAAAGAGAAATAAAGAACGGATTGTCCCGGTTACAATTAGTTTAATAGACGAATTGAATCTCTATCTGAATCTTCGTGCATCGCTGAAGTCTGAATTGACTTTTTTGCTTTTAACAGCTACGGGCAAAAAAATGTATCCAAGTCTTGTCTATAAAATTGTAAAAAAGTATCTTTCGCTTGTGTCAACAATGGAAAAAAGAAGCCCACATGTGCTGCGACATTCCTTTGCCACCCATTTATTAAACGAAGGAGCCAATTTGCAATCTATTAAAGAACTTCTCGGACATAGTAGTTTATCGGCCACTCAGGTTTATACTCATACATCTTTGGATAAACTTAAGGATGTGTATCGTAATTCTCACCCAAGAAATAAAAAATAACTATGGAAGTAAAAGTTCATTCAATTCACTTTGATGCCGATAGAAAATTAATAGACTTTATTAATGAGAAAATATCGAAGCTAAACGTGTTTTATGATAACATTTTAGCCAGTGAAGTCTATTTGAGAATTGATAAATCGAATGATTTTCGAAATAAAGTGGCGGAAATACGAATTACCACACCTGGAAAGGAAATGTTTGCTAAGAAAAAATGCAGAAGCTTCGAAGAAGCTACATACCTTGCCACCGAGGCGTTAAGGAGACAAGTTAAACGTAAAAAGGGTAAGTTACTTCAAGTTAATTAAAGCCTAGAATGAAATAATTGAATAAACATTGCGAAATATATTTCGTAACGTTTGCGGCATTTGAAACAATGTATAAATTTGCAGTCCTTTTTCAGGGGGGCTGCATTTTTTGTATAAACCCTTTAAAGAGTATGCCGGTGTAGCTCAGTTGGCCAGAGCAGCTGATTTGTAATCAGCTGGTCGGGGGTTCGAATCCCTCCACCGGCTCGTTCATTTAATGTGGGTTTGAGTAAAACCAACAAGATTTATTTAGGGGAGATACTCAAGCGGCCAACGAGGACAGACTGTAAATCTGTTGGTTTTTACCTTCGAAGGTTCGAATCCTTCTCTCCCCACGTTGTATTTGAAGTTGTTCTTTTATAGTCATTGAAATAACACCTCTTGTTTACAAGAGATATTAGCGGGAGTAGCTCAGTTGGTAGAGCATCAGCCTTCCAAGCTGAGGGTCGCGGGTTCGAGTCTCGTCTCCCGCTCTGATTAATTGTTCTTAATTGGGCAGTGTTAAATGCTCTACTGGGGGTTATACATAAAGCCGATGTAGCTCAGGGGTAGAGCGCTTCCTTGGTAAGGAAGAGGTCGGGGGTTCAATTCCCCCCATTGGCTCGGCTTTTTTTTGAATCGTAATTAATAATTAACTAAATAGGTAATAAGTCATGGCAAAGGAAAATTTTGATCGTTCCAAACCACACTTGAACATCGGAACGATCGGTCACGTTGACCACGGTAAGACTACTTTGACTGCTGCAATCACTACGGTTTTGGCAAAGAAGGGTTTCTCAGAACTTCGTTCGTTTGATTCAATTGATAACGCTCCTGAGGAAAAGGAAAGAGGTATCACTATCAACACTTCACACGTTGAATACCAAACTGAAAATCGACATTACGCTCACGTTGACTGTCCAGGTCACGCGGATTACGTAAAGAACATGGTAACAGGTGCGGCCCAAATGGACGGTGCTATTCTTGTTGTAGCTGCTACTGATGGTCCAAT
>CALKOP010000027.1 GCA_938091155.1 uncultured Flavobacteriales bacterium
GCATCGGCAAATTCACATTAATTGGTATTGTCGTTGCATTGTTAATCCCTGCAGATGTAACATTGTTTGCCGTTCCCAATAGGGTCCATGCTCCTGGTGTCGTTTGAAACCCTGTAGCCGTTCCAGATTTATAATAGATCAATATCTGGCTTAATGTACCAGCTGCATAATTATGGTCGAAAGAATCGATCACAATACTGCGCTTGGCAGCTACCGTGAACATAATTCCATCCTGACCATTATTATTATTGTATGCGGTCGTAGCGGGATTTGAACATGCCTGTCCGTGAATTTCTATTGAGAATAAACTCAGTATAAAGACACTCAACATTAAGTATATATTCGGCTTATACATTTGTCTCAATTATTAGTCAACTGACATTACGGTTACAACTCCATCCTTCTTCACCGCCTCACCACGCAATGTCTGGTAAGTTATTCGATAACCATACACCCCACTTTGCACGATCTTGTTTTGATCATTCATACCATCCCATGATGCGTTTACACCTGTATCTTCATGAATTTTTCGTCCCCAGCGGTCGAATATTTCCATTCTCATGTCCACGATTTGTTCCAACCCTAAAACCATAAACACCTCATTATTTCCATCTTGATTTGGGGTGAACGCTGATGGAATAAATGCCACATTCTCGTGGTTGATAATTACTGTACTGTTCCTTAATTGATCACCTGATTGATTTACGGAATGACCAACCGAATCTATACAGTTATAAATATTTGTGGTGATTAGGGTGACATTATAATTACCGGCTTCCTTCCATTCGTGAGCTGGGTTCTCCAACCTAGATGTTGCGCCATCTCCAAAACGCCACAAATACTTATTAGCATCTCTTGATAAATCTTTGAATTGCGCAAAAGGTCGAATCGTAGACAGATTTTGTAAATCCTTCGGGGTGCTTGAATAAGCTGCTTTTGGCTGAGGAACCACATAAATTACACTATCTAGGGTATATTCGGAATAACAGTCATTCTGGGTTCTAACTTGAAGAGTAACTGAATAGTCATTATGCTTTCCTGTAAAGTTTGTGTATTCATGATTAGCCGTATCGTAACGTGTGGTGCCATCTCCAAACACCCAATAACGCTTCCAATTAATATCCGTAACGGATGTTGTTTTGTCTTCAAACTCTACGTATAGAGGTGAACAACCACTATCCGATAAAACCTCAAATCTCGGATCTAATTTTTCAAAAACATTAATCTCATGTATAGCTCTATCTGAACATCCTTTAAAGGATTCGACATAAAGTTCTACTGAATACACACCGTTTGTATCAAATACATGCACTGGGTTTCTATCTAGTGATTGTGAAGTACTATCTCCAAAATCCCATATATAATCCCGAGCTGCTTCCCCGATTACAGTCAAATCCTTAAACGTGATTTCGGATTCGGCACAGACATCATTGAAGGCGAAGTCCACAATTGGATTTTCATAAACAGGAACCATTTTCTCAATAATGTTCTCACAACCACGGTTTGAAGTGGTTTTAAGCGAAACATCATACTGTCCTACCTGCTCAAAATAATGACTTGCCTCTTTACCTGAATAGATAATTGAATCCACCACTACCCATCGATAATTATCGATTGAACCATATGCAATTGACGAAACTGATTCTAAATCTAAGGTTTCTCCAAGGCATACTTTATTCTTAAAGTTAAATTCTGATACTGGTGTCGGAAATATCTCAACCATCGCTGACGAGTCGTCTACACACCCAAAAGTGCTTGTAACTTTAAGATAAACCGCAACAAAACCATTTGTTTGAAAATCAAAAGAGGTGTTTTGATCGAAAATCGTATCGATTCCGCCACCTAAGTTCCACTTCCAATTTACAACGTCTGCTCCCGTAACTGTGCTTTGATCCTCGAAGGAAGAAGTTTGAAACTGACATGAATTAACTACATCGAACGTAGCATTTGGCAGATGATACACCTCAACATCTATTTGATCTGTAGCCACGCAGCCAGCGTTTGAAGTCGCAGACACAGTGACCGTATATATACCCGGTGAGGAATATATATGATCAGGAGCGAATGATCCGTTACCACTAGCAGGAGCCGAGAAATCACCAAAATTCCAGTTTGTCCCTGTTATTAAGCCTGCGGATATAGTGCTTGTATTTTCAAATTCAGTCAGGAGGTTCAAGCAAACGTCATTCCCAATAATATCAATTTTCGGCAATGGACTAACCACTACAGTTTGAAATGCCGTATCAGCACAACCTTGATTGCTTGCAATTAATCGAACACTGAAGGACCCTACTGATGAATACGTGTGAATTGGATTTGCGATTACATAATCAGGCACTTGATCTGCGTTCATATCCCAAGTCCATGAACTAATATTTCCACCATTTGCATTACTCATATCAGTAAAACCAATTGGCGATCCTTCACAAACATCGCTAGCCGCAAAATTCGCTGTTGGTGACTGGTTTACAGTTACCTGCATTTCATCGTTTGTTGAAGGACAACCCGCAGAATTTACGGTCCACCTTAAAGTATATACTCCGGAGTTACTAGGAATAAAAGAAGCAGTTGGGTTGCTTACACTGCTAAACACCGCGGTACCCGGCCCAGAAACCACAGTCCAAGTTCCATCACCAATTGCAGCGGGAACAGCTGACAGTTGAGCACTCGCGTCTGAACAGATGGTCTTATCAGAACCAGCATTTGCAGGAGATGGTTGAGCAGATCCTGTTATTGTTATACATGTGGTATCACTCCAGGCACAATTATTTTCAACTCTTACACATAGCTCCATAGTTCCAACCGCAAACATTAAATGCACCGCGGTATCATTCTCAGCTAAAAATGTAGCATTGGTTACAGACCATTCATAATCTATCAACGATGACGAATTTGCGATTGTATACCAAGCACTATCTCCTTCACACACATCTGTTGGCCCTGAAATATTAACAGGTGCTGCTGGCTGTGTTATTGTATAACTGAAACAGGTGTCACCACTCCAAGTACAAGTATCTTCTAACTCCACACATATTTGTCCACCTGCAGAATATTGACCAATTGCTATTGTTATCATAGTATCCCCTTGTACTGAAAGTAAGGAATCTCCAACAGGCACGGTCCAACTATAATCTTCAGCAATTGAATCCATGGGAATCCACATGACAACAGTGTCTCCAGCACAAATATTTGCTGGCGTATTTAACGGGCCTTGTGGTTTAGGCGGTGTTGGGCAACAACTATGATATCCAATTATTCTTGAAGTATTGGACGCCACTTCCGACCAGATATCATGCATTTGCTGATTATTCAAAGGGAATTGCATTCCACTCCTCCTGAGGATTGTGTTATTACTCAGAATAGACGTAGTATAATTGGGACTATCGTAGCTATTGGCCATTGTGTTAGCGTTATTATTCGCTGCACTCCGAGAACCATAAATCCCCATTACATCACCATTAGCAACGGCTACATTTGTTTGAAGACTATTGTTACTCATTACACTATCTGCATAGAATTGAGAAACAAATGCATTAGTTGTAGTTGGAAAAGCCGGAGGTGCTGAATTATTAAACTTAACAATCTCCACATGCCACATGTTATTATTCATGCTATTTGGGACATATACTTCACAAATATTGAATGCCGATTGAGCGACAAAATGATAACCTCTAACACGTGTGGCTGTGTATGACGTTATCTGTGCTCCCGGACTAAATGGAGTCTGGGCATTGATCTCACCAAATGCTAAAAGCACCAGTAAAAGAATACTGAGGACCGATTTCGTAAGAAAATCAATTTTTCCTATTGAGTTTTGTAAAATCATTTATAAAAAATTATTCCTGTAAGGCAGGATTGAAGTAAGTATCGTAATTCTTCTTCCTTCGAATTAGAAATTTCTCAATTGCAATTGGATTAGACTTAACCCAAATTTTTAGCTGAGCAATTTTATTGGCAGTAAGTGCACTGCCTAATATAAGTGCCGGAAACCCAACTTCGTTACTTAAAAAGTGAGCATACTCATTTGTCTGAACTGGTTGTTCATAACACTCTTGAATTGCATTAACTAAATCGTCAACCACATATGGTAACGTTGTAGTATCGCTGGGTAACACAGACTGGCCCATGGACACAGTTGTCATCCCAAACAAAATGACAAATACAATCAGGAAACTATTGAGAAACTTCATTGTAGGCTTCGTTTTATTTATAGACAGTGTATAATTCAAAGGGATGCCTTTATCCACAGTGTAAATTTAATAAATATGATTGCTTTATCATTAGGCCATAATAAAAAGCTAATTACCAATTAAATAACGTTACGATGGCAAATGATTGGCTTTTAGAAGATCTGGAACCACTTTCACTGGATTGAATGTGGCATTTGGCACTTCCACAAAAACAGTTATCCAGTGAGCCATTGCACCATTCCATAACCCAGGCCACTCCAATGCTTTAATCGATTGTCCATTTATTGATTTATTTGAAATGAAATATTGATTTTCATCAATGAAAT
This sequence comes from uncultured Flavobacteriales bacterium, assembly GCA_938091155.1. Taxonomy (GTDB): domain Bacteria; phylum Bacteroidota; class Bacteroidia; order Flavobacteriales_G; family Salibacteraceae; genus SHAN690. The sequence continues at coordinate 4,517 of CALKOP010000027.1, forward strand.
CTGTCAATTCAATTTTCTTGCCTTTATAGTCACGCGTTGAACAGACGAGGTCAACTGGATTAAAGTGGGTGGCCGAGTTTAGAATCATATCCTGGCGCATTTCTCTAGTATTCACCTGTGCTGACTCAACAACCTGTAAGCTTTCGCCTGTATATTTATCCAAACTCCAGAATGGTCCGCCACCGGGGTCACCATCATTTTTAACCATTCCACAAACTCGGATTGGCCGTTTCAAATATTCCTTTAACTTCTGATAGTCCCGAGGGATTCTGAGTCGCCACTTGTCTCTAGCTTGTTCAATGTTTGTGGCATCTAACAACCCCTTACTTACTTGGTCATATAATGACTGGAAATCGCCCCTAACACTCAGCAGGACACCCGCTAAATATTTTTTATTCGCAACTGTAAGATCCAATTGTCTCGGATGACAAACATTATCGATGTTTTTAATGAACACAATGTCTGCATCTTGATTATTAAGATTGTGAATTAGTGCCCCATGACCACCCGCACGCATCACCGGGGTTCCTTTTTCATCCAACAAAGGAGTGTTTTCGTCATTTACAGCTATCGTTCGAGTACTATTATCTTGGAAAGAAAAATCCACATCTATCTTATCAGGTATACCCAATTTTTCAATTACGGATTTTACCTCATCTTCAAAACTTGATAGAAATGATTCATTTATTGTAAAATGGATTCTAGCCTTGTCCTTTCCTTTAGCATACTCCATTGCCTCACTCATATGCTCAAAAACAGGACTTCTTAAATCGTCATTATGTTTATGAAATGGAATTAATCCTTTCGGCTTTTGAGCAAACATCAATCCATCATCAAGGAGAAGCCTCAGCCATTTAACCTTTGACTCTAGCACACCGGCATATGCATCCAATCCCATCTCATTTGCTGCTTTTTGCCACAAGCTAAAAAAAGCTATATTCTTGGCCTCTTTGAAAAACTTATCAATCGCTTTCCTGTGCTTCTTGGGTGCTTCGACCCATTGATACACATCCTTAAACATACGTGTAGCCGCTCCTGATGCAGGAACAAACTTCAGAATTTCCAAGTTGGGCATGGCCGCTTCATATGAACGAATAAAATCTTTTCGGTCGGCATTGTTAAAACTATGTATACCCTCTTTCAGAGTAGCTGCTCGGAGCAGTTTGGTATACTGTGTTCCTTGTTCAACTAAGGCAAGTTGTTTATCAATCGAAGATGCTTTAAGGTCTGATTTTGGTTGCGTCATATGCGCGCAAAGTTATGGGTATTCAACTTTGTGATAACAATCGCATTCCAAGCAATTACTTTTGGCCCGATTTAATTGTAAATGACAAAGCAAGAAATTAGTATTGAATACCCTGTTATGGAAATGTTCCACACCATCCAGGGCGAGGGATTTCACACAGGAAAATCGGCATTTTTCATTAGACTTGGCGGTTGTGATGTAGGCTGCCATTGGTGTGATGTAAAGGAAAGCTGGCCAATTGACACTCATCCCAGGCTATCTATTGAAACCATCATTAGCGAAGCTAGAAAGTCAAATACTGAAATTGCAGTAGTTACAGGTGGAGAACCAACAATGCATAATCTCGAAGATTTGACTCATGCCTTAAAATCCATTGGTTTACAAACACATATTGAGACCTCAGGCACGAATACCTTATCTGGAGAGTGGGATTGGGTAACGTTTTCACCCAAAAAATTTAAACCACCTTCAAACAGTATTGCATCCTTGGCATCAGAATTGAAGGTAATTATCTATAACCAATCAGATTTGCAATTCGCTCAAACACATTCCCGAGCAGTTGATGAAAAATGCCTACTATACCTTCAACCTGAATGGGATCGGAAAGAAATAGCAATGCCGATCATTGTAGATTTTATAAGATTGAACCCGGAATGGCGGATTTCACTTCAAACCCATAAATACCTTCAAATTCCATGAGGATTTTCTTGACCATAGCAATGCTTATAATATCGGCAATATGTTTAGCTCAAGTTGGTGGAACTAGTGATAAAAAAGCAAAAAAACTATATGACCTGGCCAAAGAAGATTGTCGATGGCAACGTTGGGAGATAGCTGAAGAAAATTTGCTCGCATCAATTGAG
>CALKOP010000028.1 GCA_938091155.1 uncultured Flavobacteriales bacterium
TTAAACATAAATGCTACGAATGCCCACTCCTCTGTAGTCAGTATGAGCTCAGATGGCAGAAGAATCTATATCTCTAAAACATTTTCCGGAAATGGGAATATTTATGAAAGTGAATTTATTCTTGGAACAGGTTGGACAGAACCTGAGCTCGTTGGTTCTAATGTAAATTCCCGAGACAATGAGTTTTTCGCCACTATTACGGCTGATGAAAAACGACTGTATTTTGTTAGTGATAGAAGCGGTGGCCTCGGAGGTAAAGACATTTGGTGTTCCAATAAGCTGCACAATGGTGAATGGGATAAGGCAATTAATATGGGAGCCCCAATAAACACAGCAGGAGATGAAGACACTCCATACCTTCATCCCGATGGGAAAACAATGTATTTTTCATCCAATGGACATAAGTCTATGGGTGGATATGATATTTTTTACTCCCAGTTCGAAAACAACGATTGGACTTCTCCAACCAATCTCGGCTACCCTATTAACACAACGGATGATGACCAAAGTTACATCAGTACGCCAGACGGAAATAAGGCTTACTATTCACGTAAAGGCCCTAATACATTAGGTAGTACGGATATATATATCGTTGAATATAACACAGCAGAAAATGAACGACCAAGCGTTGATCTCAGCGTATTCGCATTAATAAAAGGATGGGTGTTTCCTGCACCCAATGAAGCTTTACCTCCCGAGCTTCAAATTCTAATACGAGATATTGAAACTAATGAAATTAAGGGTCAAGCGAAGCCTATGGAACGCAATGGAAGCTTTGTATTCATTGTAGCGGCAGGCCAATCATATGAAGTTACTTTAAATCTAGAAAATGAAATATTACAAGATGAGCGAATTGATATTCTAGAAGGTGTCGTATATCAAGAGCTTAATCGTGAAATATTTCTAGCGCCAAGTGCTAACGGGATTAAAGCCATTGCAATCAAAGATGACATTCTTGGCAAGGTTTTAAAATGGAGGCTTTCCTTTATTAATGATTCCAAAATGATACCGCTCGGTAGCATTGTCTACTACCTCAACCAGCAAGGTCAAATTATTGATAGCTCATATGTTAGTAAAGATGGCTACTTCGAATACAAGAAGCTCGATCCTCGTGAAACGTACATACTCAAACCTAGCCTATCTGTAGCTGATACACTGTCCCTTGAAATTAATTCCATTAATAATAAAGACAATGTCGCACCAAAAATGTCTAGGCAAGATCACATTTTCTACGAGGAAGGGAAAGCTCCAAAGCCTATCGAAAAGGTAGCTACTCAAAACCCTCTAAAAACGCAGGACGAACTTACTGAAGGGCAAAAGGATCAACCACAATCAAAGAAAGAAAAGTTCGACACAAAAACTACAGTCGAAAAACCACTAATCCCGTCAGATCCAAAGATATTCTGCATTTATTTTGATTACAACGTGGCAAGCAATATTCCCGTTGAGGAAGTTAAGACTATTACTACTGCTATTGCCAATGAGCTAAAATCAAAAGGTAAAGCATCGATTTCACTTGAGGGCTGCGCCTCTAAGTTACCTGCCAATAGAAAAGGTGGTAATGAAGAAATGGCCAAGTTAAGGTTGAAGTTTGGGAAAGCCGCGTTAATGAAGCAATTGAAAGCAGATGGACTAGATATCAACAAGATATCGATCATGAGAGAGGAAAGCATTGTTTCAGGGCCTGAAAATGTGAATAACCCGAAGGCAGAGAATAAAAAACATATTGATTTTCAATACTTTAAGGTTCAATTGAATTAACAAACTCCTGTTCAAAACAACAAAATAGCCAATAATTGCCAGCATTAAATAAGGCAACTTTGTATCAAAGCCCTTTGACCTATGTCTTACAACGCACGTATCGCAGATTCTGCAAAACCAGGAAAACACCTTTTCCTATTAGTTCTCTTATCTCTTTTTATGGCCATTACTGCCTTTGGACAAACAAAGGAGGAGAAAAAAATGCGAGTAAAAGCCGTAAAGGCGCTGAGAGCTGAAAACTTCACTGAAGCCAAAGGAATCTATACGGATCTCTTAAAACTAGATCCTAATAACGCAGATTACAATTACGAAATGGGGTTAGCCATTTATGAAGAAGGGCTTCATAGAGGTAAAGCGGCACCATACCTGAAGCGTGCAATTCTTAACACCAAGCAAGACACCTTACCTGAAATGTTCCTATTCGCCGGTAAATCAGAACAATACGGAGGGCATTATGACCTAGCCATTGATTATTTCAATCAGTACTTAGGGTTTATGGATCGAGAAGGGTTTGCTCGTGAAGAACTTGAAGAAGATATACCACGATATATTGAAATGTGTCAAAACGGGAAAGTTCAGTTTGAGAACAACAAAGACCACATCCGAATAGAAAACATGGGGGCCAATATCAACTCCCAATTCCAAGATTATTCTCCAGTAGTAACTAATGATGAAAACATAATTCTTTTCACGTCAAGAAGAGATGGGTCAACAGGCGGTAGTCTTGATTTGGACGGCAAGCATTTTGAGGACATATACTACTCGCTGAATATAGATGGAGAATATACACCTGCATCCAATTTTGACTCTACGAACCGAATCATGAATAATAAGGTTAACACCGAATTCCATGATGCTACTATTACTTATGCGGGTGATGAATCGCAACTTTTCATTTATCGCGATCAAGATTTATGGGTAAGCCAAATGGACAATGGGCTTTGGACAGTGCCATCAAAGGCGCTTGGACGAATCAATACAGAAAAAGGATTTGAGCCATCAGTATTTATCACTCAGAATGAAAAAACCATGTTTGTAGTAAGCGACATATCTTCCGGAATTGGAAATCGAGATATTTATGTTACCACCAAGGACGAAAATGGCCAATGGAAATCATTGGAAAATCTGGGCAAAACAATCAACACCGAATTTGACGAGGATGCACCATTCCTTGCACCAGATGGTAACACATTATACTTTGCATCAAATGGTCATAATTCAATTGGTGATTATGATATATTCAAATCTGAACTCACAGAAAATGGTGAATGGGGCCCTGCAGAAAACTTAGGGACACCAATTAACACACCCGGTCATGATAGATATTTCATTACTTCTGATGATGGGGCTGCAGGTTATTACTCTTCAGACAGAGATGGCGGATATGGCGAAACTGATATTTATCGCATTATTTTAGATTGTAAAGCTGTATCAGCGACAATGGTAAATGGCGTAGTATGTAGCGAAGATAAGGGAGGACCAGTGGCAACCGCTATTACCATTTTTGACCCTAAAACAAAAGTGGTTATCAATACCTACCAAACAGACGCCATCACGGGTAAGTATGAAATGAGATTGAAGACAGAGACTACGTATGGATTTAAAATTGATGCCGAAGGCTACCTGCCGCATGCAGGTGAATTCACTGTGCCAAAGCAGTGTGATTATTTCTCCCTTTTTCAGGAAATTAAAATTGACAATTTAGAAGATTCGAATGGCAATGTTTACGCTCAACGAGCGGTAATAAATAATGCCTTCTTTAATGTAGACCAAAAAGTCGAGCAAAATTTTGAGGGTATTGACATCGCTAATATTGACCCGCTCAAAAAAGATTCTCTAAGATCTGTTATTGCTGCTGACTACAATCCAATTGAGCTAACGAATTACATTCAATTGCTCGATATTCTTGATCCTAAAGGAATAAGACTGGCTAGCTCCATAGTTGGAGATCAACCAGTTTCAAGGGTGCAAAATATGGATGAAATTGGAGTATCTTACGGATCAAAAATCAAAGAAGCAGATGAAATGTATTATGACCAGCATTTGTCAGAGGCATATGCCAGTTACATGATTGCTAGTGAAATAAAGCCTGAAGAAGAATATCCTATACAACAATTGGAAATAATTCAAAACAAGCTCAGTGAAGCTTCATTTGAGGCTAATTTCAGTTCCATGCCAGAGGCAGAAAATCCAATTCCTAAATTGACTGACCCTACCGCTCTAGAGGCGGCTATAGTAGAGGAGGAATACGAAGATTGGGATGCCCTATCAGAGCAAACCAGTCATACTATTGAAGATTTGAAAAGATTGACTCCAGAACAATTGAAACGACTGCTTGAAAAGGATTCAGAACTTATCGCTAAAGAAATCGAAGAAAAGGTTGTAGAAGAAAAAGTAAAAAAGGATAAACCATTAGAGGAAAAGGTAGAAGAGACAATCGTATTTAGAAACATTCTCTTCGATTTTGACAAATCTAACTTGAGAACAGAAACTATATCTGAATTGAACAAAGTCTCAGCCTATATGTCAAAGCAATCAGCTGTAGAAGTTCAGATAGATGGCCATACAGATTGGATTGGAACTATTGAGTATAATATGGCTCTTTCAGAAAAAAGGGCAAAAAGCGCATACAATTATCTAACGGATAAAAAGAACGTGTCTGAAAACAGATTAAGCTATCAATATTTTGGCGAAGCTTTACCAATCGCACCAAATGAAAATAAGGATGGTACTGACAATCCTGATGGACGACAACTAAACAGAAGATGCGAGTTCAAGATTGATGTATCAGGAACTGCCGAAAATGTTGTTTTAAAGTTCTAATCTACGCAAGCGCTTTTACCTTTGAGCGCAATATGCAATTACAACTAGAACGACCACTTGCCTTTATTGACTTAGAAACAACCGGATTAAGTGTTGCTCGTGACAGAATCGTAGAAATAGCCATTCTGAAGATTAGCCCTGATGGAAGCAAAACAATGCGTACACATCGGGTTAATCCTGAAATGTTGATTAGTAAAGAATCTACTTCCATACATGGTATCAGCAATGAAGATGTAGCAACAGAGCCAAACTTTAAGGACCTTGCCCCTTCCCTATTCAAATTTCTATTTGCTTGTGACTTAGGAGGATATAACAGCAATAAGTTTGATGTTCCAATGCTCGTAGAAGAATTCTTTCGAGTTGGAATTGAGTTCGATTTTCAAGAACGAAAGCTCGTGGATGTCCAAAACGTTTTCCATAAAATGGAACAGCGAACTTTAAAAGCTGCATTCAAGTTCTATTGTGGAAAGGATATTGAAAATGCGCACAGCGCTCAGGCAGACATCGAGGCAACCTATGATGTATTGATAGCTCAACTTGAGAAATACAATGAATTAGAACCTAATGTTAACTTTTTAAGTGATTTTTCCCAGTATCAGAAAACAGCAGATATAATGGGGCGGATTGTCTTTGATGAAAAGGGCCGAGAATGCATCAACTTTGGAAAACATAAAGGGAAACCCGTTGAAGAAGTTTTTAAAAAGGAGCCTGGTTACTTTGGATGGCTAATGCATGGTGATTTCCCTAAATCTACCAAGAAAGTATTCAAAGATATTATGGACCGAATTAAGGCAAATTCGAATTAAGGATGAAGATTATATGCATCGGTAGAAACTATGCTGATCATGCCAAAGAACTTGGAAATAGCATACCAAAAGAACCTGTAATCTTCCTTAAACCTGATACAGCGATTTTGCCGAAGAAGAACCCATTTTTTATTCCCGATTTTTCGGATGACCTTCATCATGAGCTTGAATTGGTTGTCAGAATCAATCGTGTTGGTAAATCCATCGAAGAGCGATTCGCTCACAGATATTATAATCAGGTAACGGTCGGTATCGATTTCACCGCACGAGATATTCAGCGTGATTGCAAGGAAAAAGGATTACCCTGGGAAAAGGCAAAAGCCTTTGATGGAAGCGCCCCGATTGGCGAGTGGCTTGAATTGGAGAGCCTAGATATTCAAAACCTTAACATTGAATTGAAAAAAAATGGTGAAACGGTTCAGCTTGGAAACACCAAGGATATGCTTTTTACTGTGGATAAATTGATTGAAGAAATATCAAAGTATTTCACGCTAAAGATTGGCGATTTACTATTCACTGGAACTCCTTCAGGTGTTGGGGCCATTAGCAGAAATGATGAACTTGAGGCGTTTTTAGAGGATCGTTCATTGTTAAAACTTCGAATCAAGTAGAAATAAAAAAAGGCGAGCTTTTGAGATCACTTGGCTTTTAAACCCTATTAACTAACTAACCCTAAACTTTAATTGTGATAAGAAAACCACCTAAGAGAAGCTCAAGTCGGCCATTTGTTTCTTCCTAAATCTTAACAAAGGTTAAAGCCCAATAACTTCTCTCCAAACCCGCTGTAGAACCTCATATTTTATCTCATGTCCACCCTCAAATATTTGTAAACATGGGCTTATCCCTTTCGATGTTAGCCACTCCATTTTCTCAGAAATAGTCTCTTCACTTGCAAACATGTCCTTATCCCCAAAAGCAATTTGAACCGATAACTGGTTTAATCGTTCTCGATTAACAGTGAAATCAAAGTCATTTGGAAAAACAGTCGCATATAGAATAAGCGATTGAAAAGGAATAGCTGAACCAGCGAGCCACCTGCAGGCTGTTGGGCCACCTTGGCTGAATCCTAATAAATGAACGGGTATGTTTTCAATTTCGCTCAACAGAGACGTGTACAGAGTGTTTAAGTAAGCAACGTAGTCTTCAATATCAGATTCTCTATCTTCCTTTGTCATCCAACTGGCCCCGACACGACCACTGCAGCCCTCAACGTAAAAACGATGAAGGCCTTCAGGAGCTATCACAAGCACACCCTGATTGGCCAAGATTTGGAATTGTTTTATAAAAAATGGGGCAAGTTGGCGATAACCATGAATTGCGAACAAAATGGCTTTCGGTTTTTCTGCAGGGGCCAAAATACAATAACGCGCTGTGCGCTCCACCTTGATATGATGCTCAGTGATCAATGCTTGGAAATACGTGGATATTTAGTCCGAATAGACTCAGAAATAGGTATAGAACCACCTTGTTCATCAATCTTTACAAATGTGAAATTTGTAGAGCACACAACGGTTTCCTCACCATTATAAACATTGTGCTTTCGAGCTTCAATATTCAGTGTTATTGAGGAATTACCCATACCAACCACATCGCCATATATCTTGACATGAAAT
>CALKOP010000029.1 GCA_938091155.1 uncultured Flavobacteriales bacterium
AAATTTGTGATATATGAATATTGCCAAACTCCTTTTCTCATCGCTAATACTAATCTCAATTATATCTTGTAAGGAGGATGAACCCTTTGAATATCTAGAAGATCCAATTGAGGTTGATCCAACTTGGTTTACTGAAATGGAACGAAAAGTAAAATCAGTTGAAGGGTGGGTGCCGATGCAAAGTGCCGATAATTGCGACCCGAATATGAATATTCACAATCTGGCATCATACGAGTTGAATTATTCTCGCGGATTTGCTGTTATGCAACTTTTACCAAGTGATTCTACATGCACTGTAAGCGTGACTCTCGAAACAGAATTTAAAGAGAATGAAATTTCTGAATTCGGATGGGATGAGCTCAATTTTGAATACACTTATTCAGAGTATAGTGGAGATTCATCAAGTAAGTATATTCTTTCACTGAATTATAAAAATGTTGAATTCGACTTAGACTTGGCGCCAATTATTGCTAAAATGATACCTGAGGACACTACGGACGGCCTTTTCAAATTGAGATTTGAAAGTGATTTGCCAATTTTTGAATTAAACGGAAAATCATTTGATCCAGATTTTAGTGAGGAGTCTGGTAACTATTTCAATGTAGATGGTTCAGGTATGCAAAATTATTTCCAAGTAACTTTAGAGTCCGTTAATTCATCGGTATCTGCGTATACTGCTTTTCAATATCTCAGAATAAGTCGCTTCGGATTAGAAGAGTCCTAGCTATGTTTGCGACTCATGGCAGATTACGATATTCAAATCCCTTTAGCTGAGCGTCTGCGTCCAAAGACCTTAGATGAGTATGTAGGGCAAGATCAAATTGTTGGTTCTGACGGCCCACTTCGATTGGCGATTAGAGCAGGCTCGCTTCCATCCATAATTTTTTGGGGACCACCGGGAGTTGGTAAAACAACCCTTGCACAGATTCTAGCTGATGAATTGAAAAAACCGATGTTCTCTTTAAGCGCTGTAAACAGTGGAGTAAAAGACGTTCGTGAGGTGATTGAGCGAGCTTCAAGGAAGGATTTACTAAGTCAATCAAAGCCTATTCTATTCATTGATGAAATTCATCGCTTTAGTAAAAGTCAGCAGGATAGCCTTCTTGGCGCTGTAGAGAAAGGCACCGTTACCCTAATAGGTGCAACTACTGAAAATCCATCATTTGAAGTAATCCCAGCTTTGTTGTCAAGATCTCAGGTTTATGTTTTGGAAGCATTTGGAGTGAAAGAATTGGAGCTGTTGATGAATCGTGCGTTGAAACAGGATTCATGGCTTAAGGAACAGAAGGTTAAAGTGAAGGAAACAAAATCATTGTTTCAGTTGAGTGGGGGCGATGGTCGAAAGTTGTTAAATACCCTGGAGCTAATTGTTCAATCAGCGGGTTTGAAAACTACGATTACAGATGAGTTAGTAATGAAGGTTGTTAGGACTAAGATGGCGAGATATGACAAGACAGGTGAACAGCATTATGATATTGTTTCAGCATTTATTAAAAGCATTCGCGGTAGTGATCCAAACGCAGCCGTTTACTGGTTAGCTCGAATGATTGAAGGAGGAGAAGATCCTCTGTTTATAGCTCGAAGATTGTTGATTTTGGCAAGCGAGGATGTTGGAAATGCGAATCCTCAGGCAATTGTTATTGCAAACAATTGCTACCAGGCTGTGCACTCAATCGGTTATCCTGAATGCCGAATCACATTATCTCAATGTGCCATATATCTGGCCACATCAGCAAAAAGCAATGCCAGCTATGCCGCTATTGGTGGGGCGCAAGCCAAAGTGAGAGAAACGGGTGACCTAAGCGTGCCTCTGCATATTAGAAATGCTCCGACTAAATTGATGAAGGAACTTGGCTATGGTAAAGATTACAAATACGCTCACAGTTATGATGGTGGCTTTGTAGATCAAGAGTTTTTACCTGAAGAAATCTCTGGAGACACGTTCTATAGGCCCGGGGCAAATAAGCGCGAAACCGGAATCAAAGAATGGCTTAAATCCCTGTGGAAAGGGAGATATGACTATTGAGTGAAATAAGAGAGTAAATCATTCGTTCTAGTGTCCATGATTGATAGAGACACTTTTAGCATCCTCGCATTTATTGCCTTAGTATTATCGATTGTTGGAGTATACTTAGACTCAGACATAATCTCAAACAAAGAATAAAATATAAAGTATTAAGTTGTTTCAACTTTTTATGAAAAGGAAAAACAAATGCGAACCGGTAGGAGCTCGTCGGGTGTTTCCGTATTCCAAAAAAAAATCTATGTCAGCTTATTAGATTACGGTCATTTTTGTGTTATTGATGTTGCAAATGGCCTGGGAGGGGGTGTTAGTGGTTCTGAATATGAGTTAAAAAAGAATATTTGTTCCAAATGTGAGCATCAAAACGGAAATATAATTATTCGGAAGTCTAGATGGACAATATTGAGAAGGTAATCATTGAGTTATGAGTTATGAGTTGGAGGCACTTTCTTGAATTGAACAATAGTAGGACAACTCATGTTTCAAAGGCTGCCTAGTTGGATAGATCACTGATTTAGAATCAATTGATTTCTTCGAATACCCAATTTCCTCGTATTTTTATTCAGACACTAGTAATCGTAGCTTCCTGAGGATATGGATTAAGTATTTTATTGTTGGTTTTTTGGACACTTAAATCTGGGATCTCGTGGTCGTTCAAATCAATGCTCACAGAGTAAACGGAAGTTAAATTAGAATATTTGCGAGCTCTAAGTCTAAATCTTGAGAAAAAAAAAGTCC
>CALKOP010000030.1 GCA_938091155.1 uncultured Flavobacteriales bacterium
GCGGCAAAATGTATGATTCCATCAATATCCTTCTCAACCGCAAAGAATTTCTCCTTCAGTGATTTATATGCGGTCAAGTCTAAATTATAGTTCTTAACCCTCTTCCCAGTAATGTCCTCAATTTGATCAAATGTATTTTCATCCGAATTGCAAAAATTATCTATCGAAACAACCTCATTTTCAGTGTTTTCAAGAATGTCAATTATTGTATGCGAACCAATGTATCCAGCGCCCCCTGTAACCAGTATTTTCATATAAGCATGATTAGTGGCAAAAATAGGTTTGATTTCATGGTAAATCAGGCCGAAATTCTAGTTGAATAACAAAACGCTGTTGAGTTCTAAGAAATGGTTAGGAAAACCCTACTACTTTAGCCAATATTTTGACGTATTAGAATGATAATTGCATTGCATGGGTGATGGATTACTTGAAATTTGGGAAGTTTTTTTAGCTCCTATATATATCCTTTTGATAATGGTCTTGGCATATTTTATCCCGAGACCAATTGACAGAAAGGTTTTTAATCTTGGTTTGGGGGCAAAACTTGCAGGTGGTCTTGCCTTTACTTTAATTTACCTATTCTATTATGGTGGCGGTGACACAATTGCTTACTATAAAACCGCGATGGCCTATTGCAACTTAATAATACAAAGTCCATTTGATGGCTTAGCCATAACCTTTGGGGAAAATTCAATTGAAAACTTCTCAGTTTTCACCTATGAGACTGGTTATCCTGTTAGACATATATTCGATGAAAGTGCTACGCTGATGGTATCTAAGATAGCGATCCCATTTCTACTTCTTTCCTTTAAAAGCTATTTAATCGGTTCTTTACTTATTAGCTTTATCTCATACTTGGCTATTTGGCAATTATTCAAACTATTCACTCATCTGACTGGCAATCAGAACATATCCATGCTCTCAACCTTGTTCATTCCAAGTATTCTTTTCTGGGGGAGTGGAATATCTAAGGACACTATAACATTTGCTGCTACTTGCTATTTTGTTTATGGTTCATATTGGCTGATTATTAAAAGAAACTTTAGAATCCGTCTAATTGTGCTATCAATCCTAAGTCTTTGGTTGATAATTACCATTAAGCCATACATTTTTTTAGTGCTATTTCCTGGCACCTTGGTTTGGGTTTTCTTTAATTCAATTCAAAGAATTAAGAACCGAATTATCCGGATCGGAACTATTCCTGTGATTCTCTTTACGAGTGTCATAATTATAGCATTTACTCTAAACTCAATATCCGAAGTATTGGGAGAGTACCGCACGGATAACATAATTAGAAAGGCAATTGTGGCTCAAGAAGATCTTAAACAGGACTATTATGGAGGGAACTCGTTTGACATTGGTAAGATTGAACCAACTACCATAGGTGTAATTAGCAAATTTCCGATTGCAACTTTTTATGGTTTCTATGGTCCAACACTATTGCATGTAAATAAATTTGTCATTCTGTTCTCCGCACTTGAAAACACCATTTTGCTATTCCTTAGTATATCCATCTTCATATTTGGTAACCCCTTTTTAACACTTAAAAGATTGTCAGGTGAGCCTTTCCTAATATTTTGTCTCTTGTTCAGTGTGCTATTTGCATTTGGAATTGGATTATCATCGCCAAATTTTGGTGCGTTAGTCCGATTCAAAATTCCACTTCTCCCATTTTTCCTCATCATGTTATTATCCATATACACAAGAACGGCAACGGATATAAATGAAGCATGACAACATCAATAAAACTTGTATTTGCCTCGGGAAACGTGCATAAACTCAATGAAATCAGTGCAATTATCGATCCTAGAATTGACCTAATCAGTATGCGAGATCTTGGGTATGAAGATGAAATTGATGAATATGGAACTTCCCTCGATCAAAACGCGAAAATAAAATCAGATTTTATCTTCGAAAGATATGGAATGAACTGTTTCTCTGATGATACTGGATTAGAAATTAACTCCCTAAAGGGTGATCCAGGAGTTTACTCGGCTCGCTACGCTGGAGATAATTGTTCGTTCGATGATAACATGAATAAAGTCCTGAATCTGCTCGGAAACGATCAGAATAGAATGGCAAGTTTTAGAACGGTAATTAACCTTTGGTGGAATGGCACAAACCATAGCTTCGAAGGCATTGTTAAAGGCAACATCGAGTTCGACAAAAAAGGTAGTAACGGATTTGGATATGATCCCATTTTCACGCCAACCGGGACAACCAAAACATTCGCAGAAATGAGTCGTGATGAAAAGTCAGAACACAGCCATAGGGGGCGAGCCACGAAAAAATTGATTGACTTCTTATACAAGGAAATTAACTCCTAAATATTTCAGCAACTGCAGAATCGAAGAATTCACCAAGTGTTAATCCATAATGCTTGGCCTGCTGTGGGATAATGCTCGCCTCACTAAGACCTGGCGTTGTATTTACTTCAATTAAGTAAATACCATCTGAACATATCATGTAATCCACCCGAATCATGCCTTTGCAATGAAGCCAGCTATAAATACTTTCAGTAATCTCCTGAACCTCAATATATTTTTCTTTGGAAATCCGAGCAGGCGTAATCTCCTGAGTTCCGGCATGTTCATATTTAGACTCAAAATCAAAAAATTCATTGCCCGGAACAATTTCAGTAACTCCAATTGCTGTCGGGATAGAATTTCGGATCACGCAACCACACGAGACCTCCGTCCCTTCCAGAAGAGATTCAATCAAGGCATCAACACCTTCCTGCTGTGCAGTGGTTATCGCTACATTCAAATCTTCAACCCTCTTGACTTTGGACACCCCAATGCTTGATCCACCATCATTGGGCTTAACGAAACATGGCAATCCAACTTTAGCTACTATTGCTTTAAGATCATATTCATTGCCTAGGCGAGCAATAAATGACTCAGCAACATTAACTCCTGATGCCTTCAAATAACGGTTGCATGCGGCTTTATCAAATGTTATGGACGATGCCAGTACGCCACAGTTATTGTATGGAATTCCGATCATATCAAAATAACCCTGAATCTTCCCATCTTCACCAGGAGAGCCATGAATGGCACAAAAGACACCATCGAAGACTATTCTTTGATTATTGTAAATGACTGTAAAGTCATTTTTATCGATAACCTGTCTCTGATCGCCATCTGCAAACTCCCAAGCGGTCTTATTGATATCAATCAAGTGGGCAGCGTACAACTCAGGATTTAAATAAGCCTTTACGACCTTTGCACTGCGTTCGGAGATTATCCTTTCGCCTGAGAAGCCACCGTAAATTATTGCGACGTTCTTTTTCATGAGAATTCATTCTTAATCAAAACTAAAGATGGGTTTGATGTAATTATAAACTTACACCTTGGTCTTATCAACACCCAACTACTCGCATTTAATTATCGGTGAGGATAATTCGAAGTCCGTTGTCAAGTTCAGTTGTTGGTTTGTACCCTACCTTTTTATCCAACTTTTCGCTGGATCCATATCTCCGACCAACTTCATAATCATATCGCTTACTCGGAGCGTTGATAAGCTTAATCTCAGATGCTGAAGAGGTAACGTCAATTATGATTTGAGCTAAGTCAAGAATTGTTGCCTCCTTCTCATTCGCAATGTTGTAAATCTCAAATCCCTTTGCGCTTTTTGCTAAATGAATTGTGGCTTTAATTGCATCATCGATATACGTGAAATCGCGTGTCTGTTCACCAGTGCCATATACCGTTAAAGGATCGCCAGCTAATGCTTGCTCTATGAATCTGGGTATAACCATTCTATTATCCTGTCTTAATCCGTAAATATTGAAGAATCTAAGCGCAACAGAATGAACACCCTTCTCCTCAAATAATGATGCTAGATAAATTTCGTTATACCGCTTGGCCATGGCATAACTTGTTCGTGGGTCTATGAGAATCTCTTCACTAACACTCTGCTCTAGGGCAATGTGTCCATATACACCGCTCGTTGAAGCGTAAATCAATTTACTAATCCCATTCGTGGATGCAGCACGGGCAACACTCTGCATTCCATTTACTTCAGTCTCCATTGTTTCGATGGGATTATCAGCAACAATATCTACACCAAGTATAGCAGCAAAGTGGAAGATTAAGTCAGCTCCTTTGCAAATTTTCGCCATCGCATCAAAGTCACAAACATCCACTTGATGAAATTCAATTTTAGACTGAACTTCCTTTGGGATTTTGTTTCCTCTGAGCAAGATATCAACGACCACAACATCGTTTCCCATTTCTACCAAGGTTGATGTTAAATGAGATCCTATAAATCCTGCTCCTCCTGTAATTACTATACGTTGATTCTTCATGAGTTCTATTTGCTGCAAAAATGTAAATATTGATTAATTCTTTAACCCAAATTTTTCTTGTGCCCCCAACAAGTTATCTTTGAGGTGGATGATACGATTTCTTTTTTCTAAAACCTTTCTTATTCAAGTGGCGTTAGCAGCCATGGTCGCAGTAATATTAATGTTTGGCGCCTACTTTTTTTTAACCAATTACGCAAAAACTGGAGAAGCGGCTACAGTTCCTGAACTTAATGGAATGGACATTATTGAGGCCGAGGCGGAATTACACCTCGCTAATCTTAGTGTTGAGGTAATTGATTCAATATATGAGCAAGACATGAGAGGCGGAATCATTGTTGATCAGAATCCAAGATCTGGCTCAATGGTTAAAAAAGACAGGAAAATATATCTCACCATATCACGTTATGGCATACCTACTTTAACGGTACCTAATGTATTGAATCAAACAAGTGCTATAGCGATAAGTAAATTGACCAGAAGAGGTTTTGAAATAGGTAAATTAAAATCTAAGACAGACCCTTGTGATGGGTGTGCAATCGGATTAGAGTTAAATGGAAAATTAGTCATGGCAGACTCCAAAATCCCCTCTGGAAGCATCTTAAATCTGATTATTGGCCAAACTAATGAAGGTGCAGTAAGTGCCGTTCCGGCATTGTATGGATTAACGCTAGATGAAGCAACACTCATTTTGCATGACTTTGACTTAAACCGTGGTGCATTCATATATGATAATGAAACTGTTACCACATCTGGAGACACTTTATCTGCCCGCGTATTTTCACAATCAGTAAATCCAGGTGAGAGAATTAAGATGGGATCACCAATCAATATTAAACTAACCATCGATGCTGAAAAGTTCCCATCGTTTGACATTGATTCAATTAAAGCATCCTTGCCACTATAATGAGGTCATTAATTGCAGTTTCAATGCTGCTTTCAAGTTTTTTCAGCCTTTCTGGACAAGAGGAGCTTGCGCCATTAATGTACAATGAGGCGCTTCGAGGAGAAATCAGCATTGAATCAACCTCTATTGCATCAAGGGATATTGAACGAAAGCCATTTATTTATAAAGTTGACACTATTCCCCTGCCATTCTTTGATGATTTTACAAAAAACAAGATTAAAATCTATAACGCTAAAGAAACAGACGACAACATAAGCTTGAAGGTTCTATTTGGTTTCACTGTAAATGGCGAACATCCCCCTTATCTTGATTTAGTCTATGAACCTACTTATGACAAAACAAAACCGATAAGTGGTCCAATACAATTCGAGGAAAACCCATTTCTATATATTGTTTTCTATGATGAGATTGGAGAAGCAATAAGTTATGACACTGGTTGGACAAATATTATTACCGAATTTGATGAAGGGTTAGGATTGGTCAGTTATGACACAATAGCTCCGGACCACACATATCAGAACACGTTTGACACTCTATATATTGTGGCTGACGATAACTCAAATTGGATTACCCCAGGAAATGAGGCGAACCGAGGTGGAGCACATATTAACAACAACTTTCAACAAGAAAACCTTACTCAAGGCGTTGCAACATTTGATGGTACGGATGCACTAGGCGAACCGTATAATATTACGTCCGAAACCGCTATGGGGCCGGCAGATACACTGGAATCGAAGCCCTTTTTACTTGACCCACAAATGGTCGATGTATTCTTTTCGTTTTTTTATCAAGAAGGCGGCTATGGTAATTCTCCTGAAGAAGCAGACACCTTAGTTCTCGAGTTTTTTGATGTTACAAATCTAGTATGGAGGCACGCGTGGAGTCAGGCAGGCGGTGGTGGTGCTGTAAACCAAGGAATTTGGAACGACCAAGTATTAATTCGAATTAGCGAACTTGAGTATTTACAACCAGGTTTTCAGTTTAGATTCAGGAATTACGCTACACTTTCTGGTGCCTTTGATATGTGGCATCTTGATTACATTAGACTTGATCAGGCTAGAGATAGCGCGAGTGCCGACACCATAATGGATGTATCAATCTTATCCAACCTATCCTCATTTATGGGGGAATACACTAGTGTTCCTTATGACCATTATTTAGAAGACTATGCTGCACTGCAGGCGGATACAGTAAAACTTGATGTGAGAAACTTGGGCCCTAAATCGGTATTCGTTCAAGACATCAACTATGAGATTAAAGATAGTGAGGATAATCAAATTGATTTTTTCACAACTGCAGATTTAAACCTACCAGGAGCTGCAGTTAGGAGATATAATTTCATTACTGATACAGAACAAATCTTCCCCGATCTTCAAACAGATAATGCTGAATTTAATATTACCGCATGGTATACGGTTTCAGGTAATAACTCATATTTCATTAATGATACGATTCGAAGCGTTCAAAAATTTGCGAAATATTATTCTTATGATGACGGTTCAGCCGAGCAAGCGTATACACTTACGGGTGCTGGAATTGAACTCGCCTATGAGTTTCACAGTGTAAAAGCCGACTCTTTGAGGGGGCTTTGGATCAATTTCCCAAAGGTGCTAATTGAAAATGCTGAAGATTTTGAACTTGAATTATTAGTCTGGGAAGACACTACATCTGATCCTATTTACACATCAGAAATCCCAATAAACCCCATATACTCTGGCTCAAATAAATTTAGTCGTTACGATTTTGAATCGCCAATTTTCATTCAAGGAACCTTTTTTATTGGATTTAGACAACTCCAATCAGACAAGGTGTACATAGGTTTTGACAAGAACACCAATGCTCAAAATCATATTCTTTACAAGACGGGTGACGAATGGTTTCAATCATCGTTTGAAGGATCTCTTTTATTAAGACCCGATTTTGGCGTAAATCCATTGCTCGGAATGGAAAAAGTTGAGGAGAAAGAATTCGATGTTCAAGTATATCCTAATCCGGCAAAAGAGAGTATCACCATTGACCCAAAGGATCAGGATGTTATTTTAAATGTGTATTCAATAAGTGGCCAATTAATGGTTACTAAAAGTATCTCGACAAAATCCAATCTTAGTCTAAACGGGTTTGCACCGGGAATATATATCATTCAATTTCATATTCATTCTTCTGGCGAATCAGTCTCAAAAAAGCTGATCATTACTCAATAAAAATCCATTATGGTAGAAGATTTGAATATTCCAAGTGAGGATGGTGATGAGCATTTTGAGCACTTTAAAACCATAGCCGATCCAGGACAAGCAGTTATTAGAATTGACAAGTTTCTAATAGATAAAATGCCCCATATCTCTAGGAACAAAATTGCCTTGGCAGCGAAGAATGGAAATGTTCTAGTCAATGGAGATAAGGTAAAACAAAACTACAAGGTGAAACCAGAAGATGAAATATCAATGATTTTTTCTCATCCGAAGCGAGAGTTTGAATTGATACCAGAAGATATTCCGTTGGATATTGTGTATGAAGATGAGGCCGTAATGATTGTGAACAAGCCCGCCAACTTTGTGGTTCACCCTGGGCACGGCAACTTCACAGGGACCCTTGTTAATGCATTGATCTTTCATTTTGATAATTTACCCCGAAACAAAAAGAGCGAAACATCCTTTCCCGGATTGGTACACAGAATTGACAAAGACACAACCGGTCTACTTTTAATAGCCAAAACGGAAGACGCATTGACCAAAATGGCTGCTCAATTTTTTAACCGAACAATAGATCGACATTACGTTGCTTTGGTTTGGGGAGATGTCGAGGAGGACAGCGGTACAATTGAAGGGAATATTGGGCGATCTCCAGCTGACAGAAAAAGGATGGCCGTGTTTACGGATGGAGCTTTTGGCAAACATGCCGTTACGCACTATGAAGTAATTGAGAGACTTGGTTATGTTACACTTGTTACATGCAAACTTGATACTGGCAGAACGCATCAAATCAGGGCACACATGAAGCATATTGGACATCCAATATTCGGTGACACACGTTATGGAGGAGATAGAATTGTAAAAGGGACCACTTTCTCAAAATACAAACAGTTCATAGACAACTGTTTTTCAATTTTACCCAGGCAAGCTCTTCACGCAAAAACTCTTGGCTTTGAGCAACCAACATCTGGTAAATTCATGAAGTTCGAATGCGAATTGCCTGATGATATCAATCAAGTACTCGCAAAATGGCGAGTCTATACAAAATCACACTCCTTCATCGACTAAAATTTAGCGCAAAAATTTGGTTTCGGGGTGATGTGCTTATGAAAGACTGTGAAATAATGAAGTTGGTGGCCTAGGTAGTCGCAACAAGTGGAAATATTGGTAATTTAGCCTAAATAAGTCGCCAATTGGAAAATTTTGATATATGCATTATAGGTGGTGGTCCATCAGGATACGCTGCTGCCATGAGAGCGATTGATTTTGGCAAAAAAGTCATTTTAATTGAAAAGGGTAAAGTGGGCGGAGCGGGCATTTACGATGGTGCCCTAACCTCAAAAGCTACATGGGAGCTCTCCCATAAAGTGGCTACCATTAACGAAATGCTAGTCAAAAATGGGCGTCCCGAATTTGAAATCCCCTGGATTGATGTACAGCAAACCGTAAAAGAGGCAATTTTCGATAGAAAGCAGCAATATTCAGCTCATATTAAATTACTTCAGGAAGAGACATCAACGGTTCGCTTTACATATGCTCGAGGAGAGGCCAAAATGCTGAGTAACCATGAAGTACAGATAATTTCAAAAAAAGGAGAATACAATATCTGTGCAGACAATATTGTATTGGCAACTGGTAGTAGACCTCGGAAGCTTCCGAATATTAGAACAGATGAAAAAATCATCATGACTAGTGACGGTATTCATCACATAGATGATTATCCTAAAAGCCTTGTTATCCTAGGAGCAGGTGTTATTGGTTGTGAATATGCTACCATTTTCTCGAATTTCGGCAAGACCAAAGTTTATTTAATCGATCGTGCTGACAGAATTTTACCTTTCGAGGATGAGGACGTTGCTCGAGTTGTAAGTGACAACTTGAAGGAGAGTGGTGTGATAATTCACAGTACTGCTAAGCTAGAGCGGATGAAAATAGTAGATGGCGAAGTAGAATATGTTATTTCGAATCCAGATGGAAGTATGGAAACAATACGAGTAGAAAAGGCATTGCTTTCGGTTGGGCGAGTACCCAATACGGAAAACTTGGGCCTCGAAGAAGCCGGAGTAACACTTTCCTCAAGAAACTATATAAGTGATAGTAAGACAAGAACCAACATTGATAATATATATGCAGTTGGAGATGTATCGGGACATATAGCACTGGTGAATATTGGAGAAATCGAGGCGCGTTTTGCGATTGAAAGAATGTATGGAGGAAACCAATCCGAAATATCTTATGATAACGTTTGCACAATAATGTTCCTTACACCGGAAGTTGCAGCGGTCGGGTTGAACGAGCAACAATGTGTGGAAAAAGGAATAAACTGTAAGGTGGTTAAATTGGACTATAGTTGTATTGCCCGAGCGATTGCGATGAGGAAAACACAGGGTTTTTTTAAAATTATTGTTTCAGATGATGATGATATGCACATTCTTGGAATGCGGGCAGTTGGTGAACATGCGTCAAGCGCGATACAGGCAATTGGATTATTGATTAAAATGAATCAACCCATCGAAGTCTTGGCTGATTTGGTGCATCCTCACCCTTCAATTATTGAAGGTATACAAGAATGTGTAAGAATGCTGTTGAACAAATCAATATTCAAATCTGCAGTCTTTAAAGACGCAATGCAGTGTTATAGATTAACAGCTGAGACAGCTGAAGTCGAACATTTACAGGAATTATAATTACTTATTTGGATCTGCAAATTCCGGATTAGTTAAAAAGTTACTGTCCGACATTGTGAGAAGGAAGGCAATAAGGGCATCCTTGCTTTCTTCGCTTAAATCTACACCACCATCAGTTGCAAATTCCATTAGCGGGTCTACAGTTAAGTTAAAGTGAACACCTTCACTATAAAAGTCGAGCACATCACGCAGTGATTCGAAGCGACCATCGTGCATGTATGGCGCTGAAAAGGCCAGATTTCTTAAACTGGGTGTTTTAAACTTCCCAACATCTCGAGATAAACCAGTCACTTCACTATATCCTGATTTCAATGCTACATCTGAATCTAATCCGTTATTCCTCATAACAAAATCGCCAATGTTTGGATTAATTTCACTATGGCAATGAGTGCAATCTCCCGTGCCTTTTTGCAAGCCAACGAAGAGCAGTCTCCCTTTTTCTTCAAGTGGACTTAAATCAACTTCATTTCTTAAATAGCTATCCCATTTACTATCGGCACTAACTAACGTGTACTCAAATTGTGCTATCGCCCGAGTTACAAGAATCGAATCAATAACTTCCGTACCAAAAGCATCTAAAAACAATTTGGGATATTCGGTATGATTATTCAGCCTCGATTCTACCTCTGGCCAGGTCATATCCATTTCCAAAGGGTTCACCACAGGTTTAAGGGCCTGATTCTCTAATGTTTTCTCCCTTCCATTCCAAAAGTAATATGGTTGCCATGCTAGATTAAATAGAGCCATGGAATGCATGGATGATTCTTCACCATTGGTCCCAACACTTAATCTTTTTGGGTTGGTAAAAGCATTTTCTTGTATATGACACGAGCCACATGAAATGTTTTGATTTCTAGACAACAATGGTTCGTAAAACAGCATTTTTCCCAATGCAATTCCCTCCTTGGAAAGTAAATTCGATTCGGGAATTCGATGTTCTGTGAAGCCATCAGGTATCTCAAGGTAATAAGGAGTTGGCCCATCTTCATCTGTGAAGGTTGATCCATTTTTCAATGGAATATCCTTTTCACATGATATTGAAATAAGAATTAATAAAAGCGAAATGACTATTAGTCTTTTATTCATCTGTGATTACCAATTTTGAGCGATACTCCGTTTCTATGTCCATCAAGACCATATAATAAACACCAGATTTAAGTTGATGTGTATTTATGTTTATTGAGTAATCATTTAGAGCTTGATATTCTGACACTAATCTACCCAATGCATCGAAGATTCGAACACTTACAATTATCGAACTCGATTCAATATTTACTATTCCAGCAGCTGGGTTTGGCCAAATTCTTATTCGACCCTCGTGATGAGGTAAATAATTGACACTTAGTGGGTAGCCGAGCAAGGCGCTGTCGATGAATTCGCAACCATTCGCATCAGTTATAGTCAATCCATATTTACCAACTTCATTTGATATCGTCATTGTTGTGTCACCTGTTTCCCATAGATAGTAGTACGGAAAGATGCCACCATAGGGCATTGCTTTAAGCTTTCCATCAAAACCACCCGACATTGTTGGCATTTGAAATTGAAAATTCGCTTGAAGCAATTCTGGTTCTCTTATAATAGCAATGGCTGTTGTGATGCAGGTCGAGAGTGAATCTGTGGCAGTTAAAAAGTATTGTCCATGAGCCAGATTAGTTCGCTGAGGATTAATTGATCCATCAGACCATTCGTAATTAAATCCTCCTGTCACGATTATCGAACCATCATTTATTTCGAAACACGAAGCGTTGGTTGTTTCTATTTGGAGTATTACCCCACCATTATCTGATAATGCGACACTACGTATCAATGTATCAGTTCCATCCACCGCAGTAACTGTGTATATACCTGCACACAAACCCGCAATGGAATCGGCATTTGAACCTGTATTCCAACTATAGTTTATTGGACCGCTGCCACCAATCATCTCTGCACGAATAGTGCCGTTACATGTTCCACACGAGGAACTATCAATGTCGAAAACTAACCTCATACATATATTTGAAACACTAATCAATGCTTTGTTCAAATTAAGGCGGCCACCCGTCTTTACTAGACCGGTCATTGAATTCAATTCATCAATACCATCATCAAGAAGTTTGTCCTTCATAAATAAAGCAAGCCCCGAATAATCTGTGTCATATTCATTTAATACTTCCGCACATACTGCGGAATACATTAACCCCACGGCTCCAGCGATATGAGGTGTGGCCATAGAAGTACCAGTGTTGTTACCATAATTATTATTCGAAAAAGTGGAGTAAATCCCCGTACCCGGTGCACCCAAATCTATCGACTGCAGGCCAAATCCTGCATTATTATTTATTTCATCAGTAGAACTCATATTAGTAACTGAAATTAAAAAGTTACTCCCACATGCTGTAGGCACATCTCCAACTTCATCAATATCTACATTATCATTGGCGGTAGCGCCAGCACTCAACACACCGACTGCGCCAAGACTGTCATAAATCGCGCACCAAATTGGATAGTCGACAGGTTGACCTTCATCAACTCCGAAAGAAGAGTTTGTAGCTACGATATAGGCTCCTTTAGCACCATTGGTCTCATTGTACATTCGTCTCATCTCTAGGACATATGCGTATGCTTCAACCACCGTTGATTCTAAGGTAGAAGATCCTGTAATGGGTAAAATCTTAACATCCCAATTCACACCTGATACACCTATTTCATTATCGCCCTTTGCTCCAATAGTTCCTGCTACATGCGTTCCATGATTATTGCTCGGATGATAAGGGTCATTATTATAAAAATCCCAACCCTGTCGATCGTCTATATAGCCATTACCATCATCATCAATATTGTTTCCATGTATTTCCCCATGATTGATGTACATATTCTCAATTAAATCAACATGGTCTGCATCAAAACCCTGATCTATTATGGCAACAACAATAGAGTCGCCAATAGGTGTTTGTCCACCTGTTGAAATATTCCAAGCATCTGTCGCATCTATATCCGCCAATCCACTGCCACCATTTGTTCCGTCATTTAAAAAAGCCCATTGTCGATAAAACAGAGTGTCATTCGGGATACTTCTTACGCTAAGGTTCATATGATTAAACTGAACGATCTGAACGTTTTTGTGTATTTCAACAGCTGACATTGCCAACTCATCACTCAGTTTTCCATCAAATTCAAAAAGCCATAAATTAAGTGACTTACTTAACCTTTTCGAAGCGAAAAAATCACAATCATTGATCGAATTTAGATCACTTATCACATCGCTTACATTAGCTTTTGAATCCAGCATGCACAAAAGCTGCCCAACAACATGATCTTGCGTAATGGCCGACTCTAGAGCTATCTGTTGAGCATATATCTCTCCAAAAAACAAGAAAAACAATAATCCTAAGGCTGAGGCTTTTTTCAATTTGTGCATTCTATATTTAAAGACGAAAATCGAAGAATAAAGTTGAATATTGTCACAAATGAATTTGAAAGGTAATTATCATGTCTATAGAAGCAGTGCCGGTTCTGGCAAAACCTTCACGTTGGCTAAATTCTATTTAAGTCTCATCTTGAAAAATGATTCGCCTAATTATTTCAAGCATATTTTAGCGATCACATTCACTGTAAAGGCTGCGGCCGAGATGAAACAGAGGATAATATACTATTTATCTGGGTTCGCTTCGAGTCAAAAACTCTCAAAAGATCATGAATTGATGCTTAGTCTAATATCAAAAGAATTAGATATGGATATGCGGCTAATCCAAAAAAAAAGCAAGCCGATTCTAAACGCAATACTGCACGACTATTCTAATCTCGCAATATTCACAATTGACAAATTCGTTCACAAACTGGTGCGAAGCTTTGCAACAGAGCTCGGACTGAAACCCGATTTTGAGGTTGAAATTGATTCGAAACAACTTATTGAAAGAGTAGTAAGTGAAACACTAAATAAAGTTGGAATCGACAAGGATATTACGCGACTCATTCGTCAATATTCCAAAGGACAGGTGGAATCGGACAAGTATTGGGATGTAACAGCTAGTCTTGAATCTTTAGCAAGTGAGCTTAATAGCGAAGACTTTTATTTAAATGCCAAAGATCTGGGTGACATTTCGCCCAGCATTGTTTTTGAGATTCAACATCAACTCAAAATCCGATATAATAAGATTTCAGTATTGGTTCAGATTATTGGACAAAAAGCTATAGATCTAATCGAATTACATTCTCTATCATCCAAAGATTTCGCAAATGGTGGCAAAGGAGTTTTTGGTTTTTTTATGGGTGCAGCGAAAAAGGACCTCATTAAGGTTTCAAAACCAAACACTTACGTATTGAAAGCTTTGGAAGACGACAAATGGCAATCAAGCACTAAGTCTGAAGTGGTACTAGACATAAAGAATGAATTACATGCTCAGCTTTATCAACTAATTGAAAACCAATCGCAAATTCGCCATGCGCTTTTTTGTCAAAAGTTAATTCCCCAACTTTATAAAACAGGTCTTATAAGTGAGTTTCAATTAACATTTAGTAGTCTAAAGTTCGAGGATAATCAACAATTACTGTCAGACTTCTATAAACTGCTTTCAGATAAATTTGAAAACGACCAAACTCCATTTATTTACGAAAGACTTGGCAATAAATTCCATCATATTCTAATTGACGAGTTCCAAGACACATCCCAACTTCAATGGAAAAATCTATTACCATTAGTCGAAAACAGTATCTCAGAAGGCCACTCATCCTTAATCGTGGGGGATGCCAAACAATCTATATATCGTTTTAGAGGCAGTGAACCTGGGCAGTTTATAAATCAACCGTATAATAATCGCCCAAGTGATCAATTGTTAAGGGCTGAATTCAATCCATTTGTGCTAGATTCCAACCATAGATCGAGCAAAGCCATTGTCGATTTTAATAATCGATTCTTCTCTGAATTAAGCAATACATTTCTCGAAGAAAATCATCGAACTTATTATTCAGATGTTACGCAAAAATCTACAAACGAATCTGCTGGTCAGGTGTC
>CALKOP010000031.1 GCA_938091155.1 uncultured Flavobacteriales bacterium
CATGGAGTTAAATGACCTTAAATTACCAAAGGGCAAGTTTCAAGGGAAGAATTGGCCTCTACCTAAGTTCTACTTCATTGTGGTGCTTGGTACAGAAAAGTGGAAATTTCAGGAGGTAGGTAGCTTATCAACAAGTGTTGAGGTTCTAAAACATAGGCACGGTCGTAGTGGTCAGACAGGTGTTTACAAGATTCCTGGAATGGTGCAAATGGATGACGTTATCTTAAAGAGAGGAACCTTTACTGGCGATACAAATTTGTTTGCTTGGTTTAAAACAACCCTTGGTAAAACTCCAGAGAGACGCAATGTCATAATTACTCTTCAGAATCAATATGGTATTCCTGAAATAATTTGGACCTTATCCAATGCATTTCCGACCAAAATTGAAGGGGGTAATTTCGATTCTAAGGCAACAGGTGATTCTGCTGTGGCGGTTGAGTCTATCACATTGACCTTCGAGGAAATGGAAGTAGAGGATTTGGTGAAAATGGGCCTTCGATTACTCAATGGATAACTGTATAGAATGTTTGAACTAGCCAAGTATCCGCCCGTTAATTTCCGATTTCAAGTCACCTTCAAAACGAACAGTGGCGAGTATTATTTTTCAAAAGTAACCGGCATCGAAATGAATTTGTCGGTCACTCCATTACCTGAGGGTGGAAATAACAATACTGTGCACAAATTACCCGGTGCAACTGAATACACGAATTTGGGTTTGCATCATGGCATTGTGGCGTCTTCTTCAACTTTTTTTAAGTGGTGTCAGGATACAATAAAGAGTGACTACACAACACCGATCAAACCAGAAACGCTATTGATAGTGAAGCTGTTAGATGAGGAAGGGGAATGCCTGATTCTATGGAATTTTCGGAACGCATATCCCATATCACTAAAGGTGGGCGATTTAGACGCACAAAGCCAAGCAGTTCTAATTGAAGAATTATCTTTCGCTTATTCAGATTTTGAACGTGAATTTCCTACATGATGGCGATAAAGGTGAACGATTTCATTATTCAGGCTAAGGTCAAAGAGGACGCACCAATTCAGCTGGTGGAAGATGAGTCTGCTGCTCCAGCGGCGTCTAGCTCTGCCGTACCTGATTCTGTAAAACAGGAAATCATTGATGAGTGCCTTGAAAGGCTCAGCGAACTAATCGACGAAAAACTCAAAACCTAAGGATTATGGCAGATCAAGGAACTTTGCAAAAGCTAACCCTTAAGGGATACGAGGATGAGGAGTTTAAGACCCCTGTTTCAGGTAATCGAGGAACGTTTAAACTTCAGATAAATCCTACGGATTACACCTTAAAATTGGATGCTCCGCCCTCGCAAAAAATAAATGAAACACTGGCGAGCGGTCAGACCATCGAAAAAACGTTGCTCGCTGAAATGCGAAATATCACGCTCAATTTTCATTTAGATTCGACTGGTGTGGTACCCGGAATCACCTCAGTATCAACCGCGGTAACGGATCTAAAATGGCTATGTGTAGAGTATCAGGGGAAAGTGCATGATAGTTTTTTTCTGCAAATTATTTGGAACTCATTGGTGTTCAATTGTAAGTGCCAATCTCTAAGCATAAACTATCTCCTCTTCAAACCAAGTGGCGAGCCAATTCGAGCCATAGTAACTGCAAACTTTAAAGAGTTTGTCAGCGCCAAGACAAAGTCTCTGAAGAGCAATACAAGCTCGCCAGATATGACGCATATCCGAACCATGAAGTCGGGTGATAGTTTGCCTGCGTTGTGTCAAGAAATTTATGGCAACCCAAAGCACTACTTGCAAGTAGCTAAGGCAAATGGTATTGTCAACTTTAGAAACATATCCCCAGGAAGGCAAGTTCTTTTTCCTAGACTTGAAAAATAACCCATGGCCGACTCACCACTTAGTAACAAAATTTCCCGCGTCTCTTTTTCAATTTTAATAGAAGGAACTGAGATTAAGGAAGAATATGGAGTTGAGAAACTGATAATTGAAAAGGAAGTTGGGAAAGTCTCGAAGGCCAAAATTACTTTTGTAGATGGAGATCCGTCGGAAAATACATTCCCAATTAGCGAATCGGCTGATTTGATTCCAGGTAAGGCAATCAAGATCAAGTTAGGATATGATAGCACAGAGGAAGACGTGTTTGAAGGTGTAATTACCTCTCAAACCTTGAAGGCCCTCAACTACGCACACAAAAATGTGTCACAGTTAATCGTTACTTGTCATGACAAGGCATACAAAATGGGGATTGTACCGAAAACGATCAATTTCAAGGACAAGAAGGACAGCGAAGTCATATCGTCAATAATCAGCACTTACGGGCTTTCAAAAGCAATTGGGGCCACCACCTTTAAGCATCCAAACTTGGTTCAGTACAATGCTTCAGACTGGGATTTTGTTTTAGATCGCGCAAGGGCCAATGGCCTGATCGTTATCTGTGATGCCGGAAAATTAGATATAAAAGCCCCTGTAGTATCAGGCACAGCCGTTTTGGATCTAGATTATGGATCGAATATCATGTCGTTTAACGCCGAGTTGGATAGCAAGTCGCAATTAAAGGGAGCCACGTATCAGTCTTGGACCAGTGCAACTCAAAAAATCGCAAAGGGGGTAGGAGCAGAGTCAACGGTGACAACTTTAAGTAACATTACTGCAGCATCGCTTTCAAAAAATTCAGGCGACCCGGAATTGCTTCTATCCTTATCTGCACCGGAAGACGCTGCTGTGATGAAGTCCATGGCAGATGCCGAAATGCTCTTTTCTCGATTTTCCAAAATTAAAGGGACTGTCTCATTTGTTGGATCAAGCAAACCGAACCCTGGAAAGCTAATCGAGCTTGGCGGATTCGGCGCTAGATTTAACGGTACCGCATATATTTCGAAGGTCCATCATGAGATAAAAGGTGGGTTTTGGAAAACGCATGTTGGTTTTGGTCTTGACTATGATTCGATGAGTGCTATTTCAGCTCGAAAGGACAAAGCATTGAGCAAGTTACAAGCTCTTCCAGGAATG
This sequence comes from uncultured Flavobacteriales bacterium, assembly GCA_938091155.1. GTDB lineage: Bacteria > Bacteroidota > Bacteroidia > Flavobacteriales_G > Salibacteraceae > SHAN690. The sequence continues at coordinate 2,997 of CALKOP010000031.1, forward strand.
CATATTGGCAAGGTGAAAAAAATTGATTCGGATCCCGATGGTGAATTCCGGGTCTTGGTTGATGTGCCGGTTATCAAAGAAACTGGAGATGGAATTTGGGCGAGACTTACAAGTCCATATTCTTCAAAAGACATTGGGTTCTATTTCTACCCAGAAGTTGGTGATGAAGTGTTGCTCGGTTTCCTAGGAAATGACCCAAGGTATGCTGTAATTGTTGGATCACTTTACAGTAAAAAGAACCCGCCACCAAATACGCCCGAGAAGAAGAATGAAATAAAATCGATTGTCACCAAAACGAAGATGAAAATCAACTTCGACGAGAAGGATAAGATTATTACGATCGAAACACCGGGTGGTCAAAAGATAACGCTAGACGATAAGGCAAAGGCGCTTAAACTCGAGGATCAGAATAAGAATACAGTAAGCCTGAGTGATAAGGGCATTACGATCGATAGTGGCAAAGACATAGTGCTTAAAGCGAAGGGTAAAGTCACGATTACATCGACCGGAAACACCACAATCGATAGTAAAGCAGACGTGTCTTTGGCGGGCAATAATGTCAAGTCTAAAGCCAAAATCGCATTCAAAGCTGAGGGTGCCGCAAGTGCCGAACTCAAGGCTTCGGGCAATGTTGTGGTAAAAGGAAGTATGGTAAATATTAATTAAATTATTTTTAGCTCATGATCGCAGCTCGTATTACAGATTTTCACGTTTGCAACCAGCAAACGCCAACACCCGCCGGACCAATTCCACATGTCGGTGGTCCCGTTCTTGGCCCTGGCTGTGCTACTGTTATGATTGGTGGTCTTCCAGCCGCGGTCGTCGGAGATAAATGCCTGTGTATTGGCCCTCCAGATTCGATCACAAAGGGCTCGAGCAAAGTGAAACTTGGCGGTAAGGCGGCTGTTCGCATGGGCGATGCAACTGCGCATGGTGGGAAAATAATGGGCGGATGTCCAACCGTGATGATAGGATAGGTATGGGAGATAGCGAAAGTTTCTTAGGAAAAGGATGGTCTTTTCCACCAACATTTGACAAGCATGCAAAGACTGTGCGCATGGTTGGTGAAGAAGAAGATATTGCCCAATCGTTGAAAATTATTCTTTTGACACCGTTTGGTGAGCGCGTCATGCGGCCAGATTTTGGATCGAATCTTTCACTCATCAATTTTCGCGCTATGGATGGGAATACCGTAAATGAATTGCGTACCTATGTTGAACAAACGGTACTGTATCTTGAACCGCGAGTTACCCTTCATGAGGTTGATGTGGATCTGGATGAAATTTACGATGGTGTATTGAAGATTAAACTTGATTATACCGTCCGGAAAATTAACATTAGAACTAATATCGTTTTCCCATACTATTTCAAAGAGGGTACTAACATAACTGGAATGTAAGAAGGTGGATGCACTAGACTAACATGAATAAAAACGAGACTTCGCCATTCAAGAATCAAGGGCTTTCCGCTACTACAAAGTATTTGGCCTCACTAGATCCAACTTCTTTTGGGATAGACGAGCGCCAAATGCCGGACTTCATGAATTTTATTCTTGAGTTTTCCAAGCAGACTGAGTATCGAGATTTTGAAAATACGAAGGATGGAAATTGGTCTGTTTTCTTCGAGGATGACCTTGCTTTTTTACTTGCGCAGATTCATGGAATAGACGTTCGAGAACGAGATGAACGTTTCAAGCTCGCTACTGAGGAATTTTACTCGAGTGATTCAGATATTCCAGAATTGTATTCTGCAGTCCTGAAAGAGTGCATTAGCTTTTATTGCCTGATCGATCAATGGTATAAACGTGCCAAAAAGAATGTGGAGCACTTGAATGAGAATGTGCTTGATCCTCATTTGAATAGCGCAATACGATTGAAGTTGACTCAGCACTTGGGTCGACTCCGGCGTCAAATTCGCGCATTTAAGCCACAGAATGATAAAATCAATTTTGATCTTTTCGAATCACAAGATTTCGATCCAATTTGGAATTCAACTGGGAAGGATGTAGATCAAAATACGACTCGGAGCATAGAGGATAATAGTGAAGAGTTATTGCTTGAAATAAAGAACGCATACCTTGATGCGACTGGCGTGGTGACTCATTTAAAATACCTAGCGCCAAATCTTTTATTACAGGTTGTTAAGGGGTATCCGCATCATGAGCCACACGTATCGTTGATTATTGCTTTTCTCCAGCTATTCAAACATGTTCAAGGCGATCTAAATAATGTAACAAAGCGGCACCTGGATTATTACTACAGAGAAGTACTAAAGCAATCAAAAAGAAAGTCCTCTCCAGATTCGGCCCACATTTATTTTGAGTTGGCGGAACATGTTCCTAATGCTGTCATCAAGTCTGGAACACTGTTCAATTCTGGTGTTGATGAAGAAGGCTTAAATAATACATATGCATTAGAGCACGATGTTGTCATAAATCGTTCAAATATTGATTCAATTAAGGTCATTCACGTTGCTAATAATCCAAGTATTGGAATTGGTAACTCATACAAGTCTGTCTCTAATATCTATGCTTCAGATATAAAAGTTAGGGAGGATGGCCTCATTGTGAATGAGGCAAATAATCCGACGCTTGCATATCCGTTCGGACGGGATCAATCGGATATTAGTCTTGTGAATCGGGACATGAGTCAAGCAGATATAGGATTTGCTGTTTCATCTGCGTTGCTGTCCATGAAAGAAGGACATCGGAATGTGAGCTTCACTTTTAAGTTCAACCTTAAGTCCTTAACATCGCTCGTTTCGTTTGTCGAGGAAATCGCACTTCAAGAGAATCTATCGGCTGATAATGCCTTTTATAAAATCTTGAATAATATTTTTAAGCTGAGAGTTACCACGAACGATGGATGGTACGAAACGGATGCTTACAATATTCTTAGACACAATGCATGGTCTTATGGCGAGGTTCAAATAAACATGGTATTAGAAATCTCTGAGCCGGCAATTGTCAACTACGACCCAGAGTTGCATGGTGATGGATATGAAGCACAATGGCCGGTTTTTGAATTTTTAATTTCCTCAAAATATGCCATGTATGCCTATTCCTACTTAAAGGACCTAAGTATTGAGACATGCAAGATTGAGACAGAAGTAAACCAGGTTAAAGATTTATCGGTTTTTAATGATCAAGGGCAGCTTGATATTCATATGCCGTTTTTCCCGTTTGGTAGTAACCCGAAGTTAGGATCGTATTTTATCCTTGGCCACGAGGAACTTTTTAACCGACCTATCACAGAGTTCAGCGCGGATATCCAATGGCACAACCTACCACGCGTACGTGGTGGATTTGAAACCTATTACAAGGATTACGGCGAGGGAATTAAGAACGATTCGTTCAAGATGGGGTTGACGGGTCTATC
>CALKOP010000032.1 GCA_938091155.1 uncultured Flavobacteriales bacterium
ATCAATACCGCCCGTTACGATTTCAAAAGAGTCAATATTGTTTATACGCAGATTATGACGTGCAGCTTCAGCAGCATGATCATCTATTTCAACACCAATGCCATTCCCATTTTTAAAAGCTGCATAGATTGATAAAACACCGCTGCCACAGCCGAAATCAAGAACCTTCTTTCCAGCAAGATCCATGTCAAACATGTGAATCAGGACTTGAGCAGTTGTAGGATGATGGCCAGTGCCAAAACTCATGTTTGGTTCAAGGGTGATGTAATGATTAAAACCAGACGGTTTTTTATGGAAACTAGCTCCAATAAAAAGCTCGTTATTCATAGCTACCGCATCATAATTTGATTCCCATACGGCATTCCAATTTTGGTACTCAACTTTATTGATGGTAGCTGAAACTATTACGTCAGTGTATGCCGAAGTAATCCCGTTAAGCTGTTCTTCTTGGAAGTCTTGCTCCTGAATATAACAGTGAAGATAATTTTCGATGATTTCAAAACTCTCGAATGGCATTTCGGACAGCTCTGCCTCCAAGATTTCAGTAAATCCGGATTCAATTACGTTAATTGATATTGCTAGGTAATTCAATACTGAATAATTATGCGGGCAAAGTATTAAATGAATCTGAGGATATTCTATGATTCATTAAGAATGATGAATTTTGGAATCAATTTAATCTTCGGTTGTTCGGAAAACGTGGGATGTTTTTGTTCTATTATGATAGAATAACCCTTAAACCATTTTGATATGAATTTCTTTAAATGTCAGAGACAATCGTTTTGCGCATTGTTCTTGTTCATTTTCACAATCCTACTAATGAGTTCTACGCAGGAAATACTGATAATTTGGGACAATTCTCCTACTTATGCGCCAACTGTAGCGATGAAAGACTCTCTTGAAAGTCAAGGTTTTAATGTTACGATGAGCACTGTTAGCGAATCTAGCTGGAATAATACTAACCCGTCTTTAAGAGGGTTTGATGTGGTTATCCGGTTTAATGGATCGACCTACAGTTCTGAAATGCCGACTGCAGGACAAACGGCCCTTGTCGATTTTGTTGAAACAGGCAACGGGGCATATGTTCAATTTGAATGGGATGCATACGAGTACAATAACGGACTAATGCAAAGTATGGAAGATCTGATTCTATTCGAAAGAACCAGCGGAAGTGAAACTGCTATTACCCTATCTGAAGTATCGGCACAAGCTAATCATCCAGTACTTGCCAATGTACCGTCATCTTTTGGTTTAACTACTGGATTTAATGTAGGTTCAATTCGAAGTTTTTCAAGTTAACCATCAATCGTTTTAATGACCGATAATAGTGGGAATGACGCCCTTGCATATCGTGATTTTGGTACTGGTTGTATCCTGGGATTTCATGTATCAGCGAATTATGGGAGTTATACCCCTATTGCAGATACTAATGTGCACCAACTAATTATTGATTTCATCGGTCATTGTGGGTATTGTGGAGTGGATGTTGTATCGTCATCAACGGGTGTGAGTTGCTATGGTGATAGTGATGGAAGTGCATGGGTTTCCGTTTCAGGAGGAGTCCCTCCTTATGATTACGAATGGAATACCACCTCGACAGATACGATTATAACATCCCTTACAGCTGGTAATTATACAGTTACGGTCACTGATTCTTTGGGATGTGTATCTGTGAAGCAAATTACCGTTGAATCTCCTGCAAGCATTGAAACAGCCATTCAAATTCAAAATAGTATTATATGCTTTGGCCTGACAAATGGTTCTGCGGCTGTTTTAGTAACAGGTGGGTCAGCTCCTTTTACATATGCATGGAATAACGGTGAAACAGCGGATACAGCTCTGGCCCTTCCAATAGGTAATGCTATAGTCACAGTCACTGATTCGAACGGATGCCAATTCCCCGATACTGCTGTTATTCTTGGGCCTACAGAGATTACTCCAACATATACAATTGATCCAGTAGAATGCGATGGTGATTCTGATGGTGGAATAAACATGAGTGTGAGCGGTGGTATACCTCCATATGCATATTTATGGTCCACAGGTGGATCCTCTGCAAGTATTGCTAATGCTATGAATGGTGTGTACCACGTGAGTATTACTGATAATGCAGGTTGCCTGAAGGAAGACAGCGTAATTCTATTTCCATTATATACTTCACCAGAAGTAGATTTAGGTAAGGACAAGGCTATTTGCAAGGATTGGCCGATTCAAATAAAGGCTGTAAACGGTTCGTCTTTTTTGTGGTCAACGGGACAGTCTCTGAGTTCAATCATTGTGGCTACAGCCGGTTACTATTGGGTTGAAGTTACAAACGACTCGGGTTGTGTTGGTCGCGACACGATTATAATAACAACATATTCTTGTGTTGGAATAGATGAAATTGCGAATGATGCCAATATGGATGTATTCCCTAATCCTACTGGTGGTGTTATAACCCTACAAGCAGATCGTGAATTGAGTAACCTTACTGTCAGTGTATATGATATATCTGGAAAGATGGTGTTGAATGGTAATGATTACAAGTCATTGAATTCAAGCTCAATTGAACTTAACCTAGAATCTTTAGAATCAGGAAATTATATAATTGAGCTGCGAGCTGACGATGTAAGAAGCCGACATGCAATAGTTGTAGAGTAATAGACAAAAGCCTAAAATGAAAAAGACCCCTGTCAATATCAGGGGCTTTTTTTATTTCCCAGGTCTAACGTCCACAAATTTTTCGACTTGTGACCAAAATGCAGGATACGATTTAGCCACTACCATCGGGTCGCGAACTACGATTTCTGGATAAATCATTGCTAAAGAAGCAACAGACATAACCATTCTATGATCACTATGGGCGTCAAAGGTTTCTAAATTCTCATTAAGCGCGTTGCCTATGATTTGTAAAGATGTTTCCGTAGACTCGGTCTGTGCACCGATTTTGGCGAGTTCAATTTGTAGCGCTGAAATTCTATCAGATTCTTTCAATCTTAAATTGTCTAACCCCAACATTAGAAACGGAATTTTTAATCCGGCAAAGGCAATTGCTGCCGGTTGAACAAGGTCTGGATGATTTCTGAAATTCCACTCTCCTACACTGGAGCTGAAATTCGTTCTTTCAATCAGTAATCCTTTTTCATTGAATATGCTGGTTACTCCAATTTTTGAAAATATTTCAACAGCTGTTTTATCCCCTTGAATGCTGTCGGCAGTGAGACCCTTCAATAATAATTTAGCGTTTCGCGATAGTGCGGCAAAGCCCATCCAGAATGCAGCTGAGCTCCAGTCAAATTCAACCAAATAACTTTTTGATCTGTATCGACCTGGTTGAATAATAACATTGTTATTTTCAAAGCTTACTTGAGCTCCACACGCCTCCATCAATGACTTGGTCATTGATATATAGGGTCTTGATAATGGATCACCTTGAATGTCAATTATTAGTGGTCTTGGCAGATTAGGGGCGATAAGCATTAGGGCGGTTATAAACTGACTACTAACATTTCCAGATATCTTAACGGTACCTCCTTTCAGCCGTCTCCCCTCAATATGTAAAGGCGGGTATCCTTCCTTTTCTAGATATGTAATATTTGCACCTAATTCTCTCAAGGCGTCAACGAGAATTGAAATAGGCCGTTGTTTCATTCGGTCCGATCCGGTTAATACTTTCTCACCTGGGCGCGATGCATAAAATGCAGTAAGGAAACGCATGGCCGTACCAGCAGGACCAACATCCGTTATCATGTCATTTCGATCCAGTGCTTTAGACATGATAACTGTGTCATCCGCATCACTTAGGTTCTGAATTTTAAATGGATTACTGGCTAAAGCACGGATAATAAGCACACGATTGCTGATGCTTTTTGAGGCCGGAAGTGTGATCTGACCTTTAAGCGTTTTTGTTTTAGCCCTTAAAATAAACCTCAATTCGTATTTGAATTAAGTGTGAATTCTAGCGCAAGACTTATAAGATCAAGATCAATAGACACCGCTTGTTTACTAGATCCAATTCCTTCGATTAATGAGAAGATAATTTGCCCTTCCGAGTTTTTTTTATCAAGGATCATTGGTGCTATCATAGAGCTAATCGACATTTTGGGTAAAGTAATCTGATCAGTGAATTTTTTCAAGTAAAATAAAACCTCTTCAAAATCTTTGGTTGAAAGAATTTGTAACTCGTGTGATAGCCAAGTCTCTCCGGTC
>CALKOP010000033.1 GCA_938091155.1 uncultured Flavobacteriales bacterium
CTTTGAAGACACAAGCTATCCCTTAACCCTTTCCTTAGCAGGCGAATCTGATAACATTAAATCTGTAGATAATCTTCAGCTCAATTACATGGGGGGAATTTGGGTGTTTCCGGAAAGCAAAAGAGGTTCAGATGCAGAGCCACAAAGAAAAAGTGGAGTCACTTTGTTCAACCCAAACGGTGTTGATGGCAAACCAGGAATTAATGGCGTAAAAGGTGAAGATGGAGGAAATTACACCGGATACATTTGGATGCAAGAAAAAGAAATGCGCTTCCGAATGGAAAATGATAGTACAGGAGTTGTTTGGAAATATAAAAGCTTGAATTGCGACACTCTTTTTATTGATTTATCTGGTGGTGATGGAGGAAATGGCGGTGCCGGTGGCGAAGGAGGAGATGGCAAGAATGGAAAAGGAGCCAAGTTACCGGGTAATGCAGGAAACGGGGCTAATGGTGGTACGGCAGGCTCAGGAGGTGACGGCGGATCTATTTTAATTTTTGTGCATAAAAATGCTGAATCTTATATTCCAAAAATAAACGTTCTCCAATTTGGTGGACAACCTGGTACAAATGGTGCTGGTGGTTTAGCAGGAAATCCTGGCAAAGCAATTAAAGGACAAAGAAAAGGATCGTTAGGCGAACACGGGAGAAATGGTCTACAAGGAAATCAAGGTAAACCCGGGCCAAAACCCGTAATATCAATAATCAATTTTGATTTTCAGAAATTTGATTAGGTCCCGTAATATGGAGAAATCATAAGGTAAACTATTACTCCACTAACAGCGACATAGAACCAAATAGGCCATGTAAATTTAGTCCATTTTTTATGCCGTACAAAGTTTCCTTCCCAAGCAAATAGGTAGGTGAATAATACAAGCGGAATCACAACAACACTCAAGATTATATGACTGATTAGAATGATAAGATAAATTGTATTGTAATCACCTCCATACGAAGTTGAATCAGAAGTCATGTGGTAGGCAACATAACAAGCCAGAAACAATAACGAAAGTAGCAGACTGAAACGCATTAAACCTCTATGCAAGCTCATGTTCTTCTTTTTAATGGCTATCAAAGCAGCCACTAAAATTACAGCTGTCACTCCATTGATTGACGCATATACGGTAGGAAGAAAGCTTAGGTCAACTCCATCTATTTTGACGCCAAACAAAACTGCAACGACTACAGGGATCGCAAAAGAAGCGACATAAATGGCGATTCTCGCCTTTCTCAATTTACTTGGTTCCAATGATTTCATACTCATATTTTAATAATTTTCTAAGGTCCTTAGCCAAACGATCAACATCATCCAAGTCAGTGCCTATATAAACACCTCTAACAAGGCCTTCTGTATCAACTAGAGCGAAGTAAGGCGTGTGACCAAAACCACCTTCAACAGCATCGTTTCGCTCCGCACCGTTAAAGAACTCTTTTGCCAACAAATGCGTTGCATCTTCACCGCCTGTCATGAACGTCCAATTTGTTGCTTCAATACTGTAAGACTCAATATATTCTCTAAGTCGAGAAGGTGTATCCTTTTTAGGATCAATTGAAAAACTTAAGAATTGAACGTGATCACTTAAGTCGGAAGTTAGTTTCGTAAGACGGTGCATCTGCGATGTCATCGGAGGACAAATTGTAGGGCAATGCGTAAAGAAGAAGTCGGCGACCCAAATTTTACCTTTGAAATCCTCAGACGATACCATTGTGGAATCTTGGTTCAAATATTCAAAAGAAGGAACATGGTGATAGATTGTGTCGACGACTTCCACTCCATCAACCATTCTATATTCAACATCGCGTTCTCCAGCAATAGGCAATACTCTATCGTTTCCTTCGATCAGTTGAACATCTTCAGCCTCAGAACAAGAAGTGAAAACGAATAATCCAACCGTAAAAGCTATTGTGCTATTTTTAAGGATTTTTACCACTTGCTTGAATATCATATTGTTTTTGCAAAAGTGCAATATGTTGTTTCATTTTTCGAATCATCCCTTCACTATTTCCAGAAAGAATCATTCTTAAATGGTTTGTTTTATCTACTAAAAGCATCATTTCAAGATAGGCTTTTCCCGCAAAAAAATCATCTCCTGTTTCGTCCAATAATTTTCGGCCTTCATGTTCAAGATTATAAACATCCCTAGGATCTCCTGATGCTAGAATCCAAAGTTTTGGATCATAATCTTCGACTCGATCGTTAAGTATTTTCTGAACATATTTCAAATCATCAATTGGATCTCCATTCTCATCAGTGACATAGGAAATGATCTTTATGCCATCATCGTCAAAGTTTTTCGCAAGCTGAAATACTTGAAGATTCAAGTTGATTAGAGAAATCGCACAATTGTTTGGGCAGCTGACTTGCAGCGTTGTAATCAGTACAATTTTGTCTTTGAAATCTTTGGATGATTTCTTTTCACCATTAATGTCGGTAAATGAGTATTCTGCAACTTCTCCTAGGTCGGGCAGTTGTTTGAACTTATGGGTACAACTTCTTGTTGATATTAGTATTAACAAAACAGCCGGTCCGAATAAAAGAACAAATGCTAATGCTACTTTTAATCGTCCGGCAGATTTTTTTTTCACCATTTTCTTCTAGTACTAGAGGCCTTGTGTTAATGGAAATGCTTCTCCCACTGCGAGTCCTTCCCAGATTAAAACGAAAATCAAATATGATAAAAACACAAAGTAGGGAATCAGAATTACATACCTCATTCCTTTACGTTCGTCACCAAGGTGCATAAATGATAATACAATGTATCCAGCTTTCAATAATGTTAAAGCAATAAAGGTCCACTTAACGAATGGCCAACCTGCATCACTTTGTTTGATTGCAATTCCCAATCCAACCTCAACCATCGTTATAACAGTAAGTAGAATTGTAACAAAGTAAATTTTCTTACGAAGCTTCTTCCCTTTCTCCTCATCGTGATGAGCATCTAAAGAATATTCATATATATCGTCTCTGATCATAATCTCTAAGTTTTCTTAATTATACTAAATAGAAGAATGTAAATACAAATACCCAAACTAAATCGACAAAGTGCCAATAAAGTCCAGTCTTTTCAATCATTTCGTAATGTCCACGTTTGTGGTAAACTCCTCTTATTGCTCCAAAAAGAATTAAGATATTTATCATTACTCCTGAGAATACGTGGAATCCGTGGAAACCAGTAATAAAGAAGAAGAACTGTCCGTATTGTTGAGGTCCGTACTCGTTTTGTTGAAGGTTCGCTCCATAAATAACACGGTTCTTTTCACCTGCAGTTGCTACTTTTTCATAGATTTCAGCAGCCTTAGAATGGTTTTTAATTCTGTCTCCAATTTTATACTCTCCACCGTTGCCTTTAATGATTAGCTCCACATGCTCATTCTTAGCCTTGAGGTAAGTAGCTACAGAGCCATCATGCATCATAATTGTATCTCCATGTACATCACCTTCTGCAACCGCATGTCTATAATCATGGTTCATTTCGTCCTGTGTCATACCGTGCTTTCCAGCAGCGATAACATCCCCTTTTTTATGATGGTGGCCTGAAGTTACAATGGTGAAATTCTTCACATCACCAAAATGACCTTTAACGACGGCTTGCGAACCGTCTGCCAATTCGATTTTCCCGAATTCAGATCCGTGAATAAAGTGAGACCATTCCCATGCTTGAGAACCAACGAAGAAAGCTCCACCTATAATTGTTGCAATCATCCATTTCACAACTCCCTTTTTGTCCATTCTGTGTCCTGCTTCAACGGCTAGAACCATCGTTACAGAAGAAATAATCAGAATGAATGTCATTAAGGCTACATAGATCAAAGGGTATCCGTGACCAAGAATTGGAAGTGAGTTAAACGTCTCTTCCCCAATCGGCCAGGCCGTGTCAACTGCGTGTCTTGTAAAAGCATATGCGATTAAAAGTCCTCCAAATGTCAAGGCATCTGATACAAGAAAGAACCACATCATTAGTTTCCCGTAGCTCGTACTAAATGGAGACATTTTACCTCCCCACAGAGTCTTAGAATCAATTTGTTTACTAGCGTGTCCAGCCATTATTAAAATATTTTAATCTGCAAGTTTAATGAATAA
>CALKOP010000034.1 GCA_938091155.1 uncultured Flavobacteriales bacterium
CTTATCTTTAGCTTTCTAGCAATTCTATCTATATCCGAATTAAGAAGTAATGGTCCTGTTGTACGACAACAGTTACCACACTCAAGGCAATCAACCTCATCAAACACTTGATTATGTGCTATTTGAACCCTTTGATCAAAACCTTTAATACTTTTCAACGTATTCAGTGATTTGGTCAGGGATTTCTTATTACTTTCCGACCACTGAATGGCCTTTATATGTTCAGGTTTCAAGACTTAAAAAATGAAATTTTGCGCAAATTGCGAATTATTGAACATTTTTTAGTTTTTTTTTGGACTAACGGATGACGGATACAAAACCAAAGAATGCATTTGACCTGATATATGATTCAGGCAAGTCGATTGAAACAGATCAGTTTCAATTTGCCTGTCGGGGTCATTTTAGCTCGTCTATTACGGACAATATTCTTTTCCTAACGGAAGGGAATTTGCTCAGCTTGGACACCCCTAAAATCGCCAAAAAGGTATATTACCTAATGGTGGAGGGTCTTCAAAACATAACTAGACACCAGGACAAAACCCAAGATGGAGGTGATTATGAGGGTGGCCTATTCATAATTAATAGGCATGAGGAAGCCTACAGTATTACATATGGTAATTGGGTAGCAACTGAAATAAAGGACATGCTAGTAGATCGACTAGCGACCATTAGCAACAAAGAACAGGCTGAGTTAAAAGAGTACTATATAGAAATTTTAAATAATTCAGGATTTTCATCTAAGGGTGGCGCAGGTCTCGGCTTGGTAGATATGGCCAGAAAGTCATCGGGTAAATTGAGCTATAAGTTTGTCCCCGTTAATGATGGGTATTTCTATTACTTCAATCTCTGCATCGCGATTGACAAGAATAACTTTGACGACAATCTTACTACTGGTTATTTGGATCAAGCTATTGCATTACACAACGAAATGATAGGTTGTGACGCCCAAATAATTTTTAAAGGCTTACTCAACGAAGAAAACGTAAATCATCTTTCAAATCAAATAGACACGGCAGTTCGTGACGACCCCGATGGAGACGGATTGGGTATTGTTATGACTGAATTATTGCGAAATGTTGCAAAACATGCATATAACCTGTCTAATGAAATAGGAAAACCAGGTGTTTTTCTTCTTCAAAAAGTAACTGGTGGTTACGCAATGCTATCTGGCAACTATGTTCTTGAGAGTGCCACAGAGCGACTTGAGAAAGTCATGCAAAAGATCAATAAACTCACAGCTGAGGATTTAAATCATTTTGTTCAAAAGAACGCAAAAGATGGAAAGTCGAATGGAACAGGACTAATACATCTAAGAAAAATTAGTGGTCATTCTATTGAACATGAGATTTTTGTTCATTCAACTACCCCTCCATTTTTTATTCTTAAAAATCAATTGACCAAATAAGAACTGAAGGTTTACCTTTGGGCTTTGATGATATTTTCCTCGCCATTACTTCTTTGGGCGTTCGGTCTGCTGACCATACCAATCATTATTCACCTATTTCAGTTTAGACGCTTTAAAAAAGTATTCTTTCCTGATATTTCTTTGCTTAGAGAAGTTCAATCTAAATCAAAAACGAAAAACGAGCTTAGACATCTACTCGTTCTCTTTACAAGACTCTTGTTTCTTGCCTTGCTTGTTCTGGCTTTCGCAGAACCGATGATTCCGTCAGATCAAGAATTAGATGATTCCACTGAACGATCGATTAGCATTTATCTAGACAACTCACTGAGTATGCAAAGTGATTTTGAGGGTTTTGACTTACTGATCCAGGCAAAACAGGATGCATTTGAGATCATTAATTCCTACCCTAACGACACACGCTTTCAGTTAATTACAAATGACTTTGCTTCAGCGCAGAGACTGCTAATAGATAAAGAAACGTTTATTTCTAGGCTTGATGAAATTGAATATTCACCTCAAGTGCGCGAAATCAATGATGTTTTACGATTTGGCCCAAATGAAAATGAGGTTAATGGACATTACTCTACGCTATATCTATTGTCTGACTTTATTGGAAATTTAGATACCTTGATGTCCAACACAGACTCAAATCGAGTGATCAAATTTGTGAAATATGGAATTACCGAAATCAATAACGTGTCGATTGACAGTCTTTGGGTCGATTCTCCTATCGTACAGGAAAAATCAGAGACAGAGTTGATAGTTCGAATTCGCAACCACTCTCCGACTCCATTAATTGATTTGCCGGTAAGCTTAGAACAAAACGGAAATATCGAAGCGACAGCCCTAGTAACTATCGAGGCAAATGGGTTTATAGATACAACATTTACTTTTTTTCCAAATCAATCTGGATTCTTAAAGGGTCGAATATCTATTGACGATTCTCCAATCGTTTTTGATAACGAGTTCTTTTTCTCTCTGGAAGTGAGAAAATCCTTGGATATACTTGAACTCTCGAACTCGAAAAAAGTAAGCCCATTTCAAAAGCTATTCGATGGGCAGGAATACACCTATCAAAAAATGGATGTTCGTCAAATTCGAATTGACTCTATTATTGAACCGGACCTAATTATTCTCAATGAGCTTCCTATGTATAGCAGCGGACTCATTGCAAAATTGAATTCATTGTCTTTATCCGGAAAGACAATCTTGATAACCCTCCCAAGATCATTAGATGAATTAGCTAAAAAT
>CALKOP010000035.1 GCA_938091155.1 uncultured Flavobacteriales bacterium
ATATAAAGCTCTTATTTGAAAGGGCCGATTTTTTATCAATGGGTTGATGTAAACCCAGGTTTTGCAGTCCTTCATGTTCTCCAATTGAGAGTTTGTGTAAAGTTAATTTGCTTTTAAAAAAATCGGGAAGATTGGGTGGTATTTGGAAACAATGTATTTCGGAAGCTATGAAATGGGAGGCAATGATATTCCTTCGAGAACAAGAGAAGTAGTCCATGAATACAGCGTCAAAAGAAGCAATGTTGAAAAATACTTCCGAAAGTGTCTTTGTACTTCCGCGAAAATCGAGCGATGAATCAAAGTAATCGTCTTCAAATCCTTGAAAAATTTGTTCGGATTCAAAAGGCGATGCAAGAATGGCTGCCACGCTTCCTTGCTTTCTAAGTGCTTTGAATAAGGGGATGAGGAAAATTGCGTTTCCAATACCGGCAGAAATGAAAACAGCGAATTTCAAAGGGTTGAGAGGGTTAAGTTAGGTCGTCTATTTAACAGATTTCCCGCTCAAATATTGCAATAATCCAAGTTATCTATGATCATGATGCTTGAGAAGTTATTAAATTAAAGTGCAATAGCTCTATTGCAGCATCGTTCGGAACTTATATTTTCGCGTCCCTTTTTTAAAGGATTTAATGGTGGTTGTAGCTCAGTTGGTTAGAGCATCGGTTTGTGGTACCGAGGGTCGCGGGTTCGAATCCCGTCTTCCACCCAAAAAAAGAGAGAATCTTATTCCCTCTTTTTTTTGTCAATTTATCAATAAGACTCCCATTTACAATAGTTAAGTAACCATTGTTGGGCTATGTGATTGTATTAAAAATGATGGGATTACGATGTTTTTTCGCATACCCTGCAAATTGAAATCGAAATAATTTAACTTCGTAGTTCTAATTAAAAACCTTATAAGATGAAAAAAGTATTATTATTTGCTGCCGTTGGAGCATTTGCCATTTCTTTAAGCTCATGTGCTAAAGATTACGATTGTACGTATGACACTACAATCCTAGGAACTACTACAACTACTACAACTACTTGTGCGAAGTGTTCTAAGGACGATGTTGCAGAACTAGAAGATGCAGGTTGGGAATGTGAATAATTTCCAATTGAAATTTAAAAAAGGGGCTCGAAGAGCCCCTTTTTTTTGCTCAAAACTTTTATCGTTGCCTTCTGAAAACATGATCTTATCTTCAGCAAAATGAATTTAGAACTACTAGTTACACCAGAAGCGTGGATCGCCTTACTCACGTTAACATTTCTAGAAATAATCCTCGGGATTGATAATATTATTTTCATTTCAATTGTATCAAACAGATTGCCCGAGGAGCAAAGGCCCAGAGCAAGAACGATAGGGCTGGCGTTAGCACTAGGAATTAGAGTTTTAATGCTAAGTGGCATTACTTATATCATAGGGTTTACTCAGCCATTGTTCGTGGTTTTTGAACATGCGGTTTCGGGTCGAGATATTATCCTGCTCGTGGGTGGATTATTCTTA
Source organism: uncultured Flavobacteriales bacterium (assembly GCA_938091155.1). Lineage (GTDB taxonomy): Bacteria > Bacteroidota > Bacteroidia > Flavobacteriales_G > Salibacteraceae > SHAN690. The sequence goes on from CALKOP010000035.1 coordinate 1,487, forward strand.
GTAGGTAAAAGTGTAACCGAAATTCACGAGAAGGTGAATGATGATGGGATTGAGCTGAGTGAACAGAATAAGCCAGTGGAATTCTCGAATATTATCGTTCAAATTGTTTTACTGGATATTATATTTTCATTTGACTCTATTCTTACTGCTGTTGGAATGAGTGGGGATTTGGTCATTATGATTGCCGCTGTGGTTATCTCTATTGTGATCATGATGTTCTTTGCTGGGCCAATTAGTAGATTCATAAATCGGTTTCCGACTCTTCAAATGCTCGCTTTATCATTTCTAATACTCATTGGATTTATGCTTATGCTGGAAAGCGTGCATATTGAAGTGCCAAAGGGTTATATTTATTTTGCTGTTTTCTTTTCACTTTTGGTTGAGGTGTTGAATATTCGATTTCGTAAAAATCCTAATAAATCTTAGTATTACTCAGATCTAACCTAATATAATGCCATCTAAAGCACATATAAACCTGATTGAGGAACCACTTGAAGATTGTTCACAGCATGTTGTGATCTCAATCACCAATGAACATGGTCGAAGTAAAGAAGTAAGAAAATTAGGAGTTGTTAGCGAAGTTGATGTTTTCGAAAAAATTAAATCGAATGAATGTATATCATTGGATAACAGATATATCAATGATTTTTCGTTAGCTCGATATCGAGATTGGGCTGGATTGCCTATTGACTCGGATGTCACGATACATGACTTTACGGCTACCAACGCATATTTCGACCTTGAAAATGAAATAGATTTTTCTCATGGTGTTTTTGTTGGAAGTTTATCCGACCTATCTAATGCAGTTTTTGCAGATGGTCCGTTGTCATTTTATCATGCAAAGTTTAATGTTGACAAAGTCGAGTTTAGTTCATGCCATTTCGGCTCTGGAGCAACCAACTTTCAATTTGCAGAATTCTATACACAGCATGTTGGTTTTGATGATGTAGTTTTTGAAAATGGTGATATTCAGTTTATCAGTAGTGTGTTTGGAGATGCAAAAATCAGCTTCAAAGGCGCCAATTTTGGTGATGGTAAAGTAGATTTTCACTACAGCAGTTTCGGTAACGGCAACCTCACTTTTGACAAGGCCATATTTGGCGGAGGTGAAGTTTCTTTTAAGCGAGTCGACTTTGGCGATGGAAAAGTTGACTTCAAAAGAGTGCATTTTGGAAACGGCCTAATAGATTTCTCAGAGGCGGATTTTAAAAGTGGAAAAACAGTATTCCGCTCAGCCGTTTTTGGAAAGGGTGATGTCATTTTTGATGAAGTTGTCAGTGAGTCCGATTTCATTTTTGACAATGCAGAATTTGGATCCGGAAAGCTTAGTTTTTTCGGAGCAAAAGCAAGTAAACTATCATTCCAGCTTTGTCAGTTTAATAACTATGTGGATCTCCGTGTCGAAAAGGTGCGTAAAATTGATTTATCATACACTATTGTTCGTGACATCATTGATTTAATGCCTACGGATAAGTATCGCGTAGAAATGGAAGAAATGATATTTAGTGGAATGAGAAACCTGGGAAATCTCTATATCGATTGGCGAGCAAATAAAGTGTTGAGCTTGATACTCTCTCAAGAGGATTCTACCCAAAAGCAGAAATCAGAGCAATTTCTGATTTTAAAAGAAACTTATAACTCTACAGGTCGATATGCGGACGAAGACAAAGCCTACGTTTGGTACAAGAGATTTGAATTGAAAGCCGATTTAGAACACGTCCTTAAGAAAGATCCAAAAAGTGCGCTTTGGGCATATCCTACTACTTTTTCTAAATGGCTTTTGTTTGATAAAATCGGGTTATATGCCACTGAACCTGTTCGTGTGCTTTTTTCAGTCGGAGTAATCTATACCTTCTTCAGTTTGGTTTATCTCATTCTTCCACATTTTGGAGATACATATATCGACACAGGAGGCGGTGATGTCTTAGCTGATATGAATGAAGTAGCAAAGGCATTTTATTTTAGCGCAATAACTTTTCTCACTATCGGTTATGGCGAGTTTTATCCAGTTGGTATTATACGTTTTTTTGCAAGTATCGAGGGCTATGTTGGCGTTTTTTTGATGGGCTATTTTTCGGTAGCCTTTGTGAGGAAAGTCTTGAGATAGCTACAAACTTGGGCAACCCATTGTCCTATACTTGCCCATTCGCGGTCTTGAGCAAATGACAAACGGAAATCTTCATGTAATGTATAATCGTCTTTTCAGCTTGGAAGGCTTTTTTGTACTGTTTAAATGCTCATCTGAAAAGCTCGGCTTTGGGCAAATTCGATCAGTATTCCTCTGATTATGAGGAACAAATGCACCATAATTAATTATCTCAACTAGCGTAGTTTCTACTTTTTGCTGGGCATTTACTTCTGTGTATTGAATGCCAAACAGAAATGTTAAACTCATGCCATATACGAACCATGTTTTAGGGGCTTTCTGTTCCGCTATCAAATTGGGATCTGTATGTTCAGGGTTGAATTTTCCGCAACCTCCAGGTCTCAACTTGATGTGCTTTTTGACCTGATCTAGAGACATATCTGAATAATCTATCACCTCTTTACTGCACGAAGTGCAGAAACCGCCCAGATTAGTTTTGTCGAAGTTTTCGTTATTCTGGTCGTAATAAAACTCAAGTTGAACGTATCTCATGAATCCAAAGACGATGTTGAATTCCATTCGGTTTGTTACTCATAACGCCCAAAACGATTAACTCGTCATTTGCTTGAAATTGCTTTGCAGTAAAGCTAACTTCGCGGTTCAATTATTTAGAATGAGTTCAATTAACATCACCCTACCAGACGGAACGATCAAGGAATATGAACAAGGAGTTACATCTATCGATGTTGCTACCGGTATTAGCGAGGGTTTAGCGCGAAATGTGTTAGCGGCTAATGTCAATGGTCAAATATGGGATGCTTCCAGACCCATAAACCAAGATGTAAACTTGAGTTTATTAACATGGAAAGATGATGAAGGAAAGTCAACCATGTGGCACAGCTCAGCACACTTAATGGCAGAGGCTGTTGAAGCTCTTTACCCAGGAATCAAGTTTGCAATAGGCCCACCGATTGAAAACGGTTTTTATTACGACATAGACTTTGGTACTATCGAATTTACTGAAGCTGATTTGCCGAAGATTGAGAAGAAAATGATCGAGCTTGCTCGCCAAAAAAACCAATACATCCGCAGGGAGGTTTCTAAGGCCGATGCGCTTAAACATTTCGAGAGTTCGTCAGATCAATATAAGCTTGAATTAATTAGTGATTTAGAAGACGGTGAGATCACGTTTTATACTCAAGGAG
>CALKOP010000036.1 GCA_938091155.1 uncultured Flavobacteriales bacterium
GTTTTTCAAGGTATAGTATTACAGCGTAAGGGTTCAGGATCAACTGAAACCTTTACGGTTCGCAAGATGGCGAGTGGTGTTGGAGTTGAAAGAGTATTCCCATACAATAGCCCAGCAATCGACAAGATTGAAAGATTGAAAAGAGGTAGAGTTAGGAGATCAAGAATCTTCTACCTAAGAGATAGAATGGGTAAGGCGGCTCGTATCAAGGAGCGTTACAATAGAAAGAGCAACTAATACGCTTTTCTTCAAGAAACTTAAAAAGCCTCAATTTGAGGCTTTTTTTTATGCTCAATATTTCACAATATCCATCTCCAATCTACTACTTTGATCGTATGCGCTATCTAATTCTGCTCCTACCTACCTGTATACTTGCCGGAAGTTGCAGACGAAGTCTTTATGAATCTGAGTACCATAAACTGGATCACGATGATGAAAAGCGTTCCTACCTCCTGCATGTGCCTGACTCCTATCCTGATGGAAAAGCAACACCATTAATCATTGCTCTGCATGGAGGAGTCGGCAGCGCTAAAAACATTGAAGAGCAAAGTGGTATCGTAGAATTTTCAGATGAAAAAGGCTTCATACTTTGTTCTCCAAATGGAATAAATAGAATATGGAATGCAGGCTGATGCTGCGGTAAGGCACAAGAAAAGGAAATTGATGATGTTGGTTTTATCTTGAAGTTGATCCAAGAAATCAAGGCAGATTACAACATTAACGATAAGCGTGTTTATGTAACTGGAATGTCAAATGGCGCCATGATGAGCTATAGATTGTCATGTGAGCCATCCTCAGAAATTGCTGCAATAGCAACCGTAGCTAGTGGTATGGTATATGAAAATTGCGAGCCAAGTGAGCCTGTGGGTGTCATCCACTTCCATTCATATAGGGATAGTAATATTCCCTTTTTTGGAGGCGTTGGTGGCGGCCTATCAGATCATGAAAACATCCCTATTGATACGGTACGGAACATGTGGGCTAAATATAATGAATGTGAAATTTTCACCACAATTGAACAGGTAAATGAAGGGGCAAACCTTTTTTCAAACTTTCAATGTAAGGACAGCACCGAGGTATTTTACTACGTCACATTAGATGGCGGTCACACTTGGCCGGGCGGCAAAGCACCTACCCCAAAGGGAGACGCTCCGAAACCATTAATGCAAATGAAGTAATGTGGGAGTTCTTTATCAAGCATCCCAAGCCATGATCTATTGTGATTCCTCAGTGGCCGACTCTTCAGTAGCTGTTTCATCAGCTTTATAAGATACCGTTTCGCCCATGTTATAAAACATAAAGGACCACTTATCTGCTTGTTCTTGTATAATCATAGAAGTAGGCTTACCTGCTCCGTGACCCGCCTTCACGTCCACACGAATTAAAACTGGATTCGCACCTACATGTGTCTCTTGCAAGGCAGCAGCAAACTTGAATGAATGTGCTGGCACTACTCTATCATCATGATCAGCAGTAGTGACCATTGTCGCTGGATAATGTGTGCCTGCTTTTGTATTATGCACCGGAGAGTAACCTAAAAGGTACTTGAACATCTCTTCGCTTTCATCTGAGTTACCATAATCGTAGGTCCAACCTGCGCCAGAAGTAAACTTGTGATAGCGAAGCATATCCAACACGCCAACCGCTGGAAACGCAACTTTCATCAACTCGGGACGCTGGGTCATGGTTGCTCCTACAAGCAGGCCACCATTGGAACCACCAGCCACAGCAAGCTTTTCAGATGAAGTATACTTATTTGCAATCAGCCATTCTGCCGCTGCGATGAAATCATCAAACACATTCTGCTTTTGAGTTTTCGTTCCAGCGCTGTGCCATTTTTCCCCGTACTCACCACCACCTCTAAGATTAGCAACCGCGAAAACGCCTCCATTTTCCATCAATACAATGTTTGAAGTACTGAAATTCGGTGTCAAACTAATATTAAAACCACCGTAGCCATAGAGCATGGTTGGATTTGTTCCGTCCAATTCAATGCCTTTCTTGTGTGTAATAATCATTGGCACTTTGGTTCCATCTTTAGATGTATAAAACACCTGTTTGCTCTCAAACTGAGTTGGGTCAAACTTCACGCCTGACTTCTTATATACCTCAGACTCACCAGTAGCAATATTATACTTGAATATATTAGGTGGATAGACATATGAAGTGAAAGTATAATGCAACTCCGTGTCCTCCAGTTTGCCTCCAAATCCGCCAGCAGCACCGACCCCTGGTAATTCAATTTCTCTCTCTAAACTGCCATCATTATTAATTTGTAAAACCATACTGGTTGCATCCTTTAGGTAGTTCGCGAAGAACTTACCACCAGCTGTTCCGACTCTCAACACATTCTCTGTCTCGGCAATAAAATCGACCCAAGTCGCGGGCATAGGATCTTGTATGTTAGTGGCAACAACCTTACCATTCGGAGCATCCATGTTTGTCTTGACAAACAGCTTGTCTCCTTCACTGTGAATCACCCAGTGATCATTATCAAAGTTGTCTATGATTTGCACGATTTTGCTCCCTTCAGATCGTAAATCTTGGATGTACAATTCATTTCCCGTTGTTGATTTAGCAGCACTGATGATTAAGTAATTTCCGTCTTCAGTAACTCCACCACCAATGTATCTTCTTGGTGTTGCATCACCACCAAACACCAGTTGATCATCCGCTTGTGAAGCTCCCAATTGATGATAAAACAGTTTATGAAACTGAGTTAATCCGCTGAGCTCGCTACCTTCTTTTGGTTTATCATAACTGCTATAATAGAAACCATCATTTCCTCTCCAAGAGATTCCCGAGAACTTAATGTCTATCAGCGTGTCTTCAAGAATCTCTTTTGACTCAGCGTCCATCACAATAACTTTTCTCCAATCTGATCCGCCCTCCGAAATTTGAAAAGCCAGTTTAGATCCATCATTGGTGAAACTCACTCCCGCCAATGACGTTGTGCCGTCTGCTGAAAAATCATTTGGATTTAAGAAAACCTCTGGTTCTCCTTCACCTTTTTGTCGGTACATGATGCTCTGGTTTTGCAAACCATCATTTTTATAGAAGTAAGTGTATTCTCCTTTGATGGATGGAGCGGAAAACTTCTCGTAATCCCACAACTCTGTCAATCGATCTTTGATCTGATCTCTGAAAGGAATTTTATCCAAATAGCCAAACGTCAATTCATTCTGAGATTTCACCCATTTTCCAGTTTCTTCAGATAAATCATCTTCTAGCCATCGATATGGGTCAGCCACATTAGTGCCGAAATATTCATCTACTACCGTTGTGTCTTTTCTTGTGTCTGGGTAGACTAATCCTTCTTCCATTGGCTCTTCTGGACTTGAGCATGCTCCTAAAAGGGCAGCTGCAAAAAATAAACTTTTTCTCATTTTTTATTGAATAAGTCGCGAAAATAAAACATCGACTCGGCCCGGAAACCTGTATTCTTTGAAGAATGGGACAAATGGTTAATATCATTATCATTGGGCATGGCAATGTCCCGAGATATATCCCCTGATTTCCTCAAGTCTGATACACAAACCCCTTTCGACTCGTGTTTGGTCTGTTCCAAGGATGTGATCTCATCCGGAGAAGACTATTTTATTGAGCGTATAATGCGTAGGGTAACGGATTTCGGAGTCACTGAGACCCTTTTTGAATATGCCATGTGTATGGATTGCGCCAGTAATATGAAGGGTGAAATGTCAAAAGAATCAATGCAGAGCATAGAAGCTTTTTTTAAAGAGCGCATCATGTCTTTGGATCCATTTGACCGATTAATTAATCCACTCGAAAAATGCCTTTTGACTGGAAAACGGATTGATGAGAGTCTTGAATTTTCGTTTCACGCGCATTGCCGTGGAACAGAAATGATGGAATCGATTTTTCCCTATGCGGTAAGTGATGATGCTATGGATCAAATAAGTGAATTGTTGAGTAAGGAAACCTTAGATGAATTAGATGAATTTAAAGGGAAATACTTTAACGGTCCACCAGAAATTGCTGAATTGATAAACCCAAAAAGACTATTACCAATTTAGGGGAGTTTATTACCGCTCAGTAATCAATTGGAAACGAAAACTCAATTCATATAAATTGAATGAAAAAAGAAATTAGTTTTAACCGGATATGAAATTCCTCCTATTAACGCTCACATTATTTTCTTTTTCGGCCTTTTCGCAGGACTCAACTAGGGTGCGTCTATTTGTAAAGGGCGGTGAACAGTATTTCGTTCGCATTGACGGTGAATTGCAGCCTCAAACAAACATTATTACGGTCTCTCAAGGATCGCATGACATTGAAATCTGGTCCTTTAAACAGAAACTTTTCAAAGACAATCTGGAAACTGGAAAGCTAGAGTCGACAAATTTTTTCGCTGAGCTAACTCCAAGCTCAGAATATGTGGGGTACTTACAGCGGACAGATCAATATAAAAGAAAGCTCTTCTTTGCAAAGACCGCTCCCTTCCTCATTACTGGAATATCTCTGGCTGTACTGCCCTTTACCACAATGGGAAGAATCAATAAACATGAAGAGCTAGTGCAGAACACCTTTTTGAACGATCGAAATCAGGTTCCTGATGAAACGCTTGAGAACACCCAATTACAATACAATGCTGTTAACACTTTGTTCTTTATTAGCGCAGCGGGTGCTCTTATAGGAGGGGCAAGTTTTTTTCTCCTTAAACCTGTTGCAAAAAAATTAACTACTCCGGCTTTTAAGCAACAAAATCCATTTACACTGGAGATTATGCAACTGACGTACAATCGATCTATTCAATCGCCAGAATTCGGATTAACCTTACACTTTTAAGCGATGAAAGTTTTATTCAAATTGATTCTATCAGCGATTCTATTCGCTTCCTGTAATCAAAATCCAAAAGCGTGTCTTGAACTGGAAGACAATTATGAAGTAGGGCGTGAGTACCAATTAGGCTCGTGCAGCGATAATCATGAATTCATCACTTGGGATTTTGGTGCTGATAAAAACGGTTTTATCGGTGACAGTGTTCCTCATATTTTTCAAGATGTTGGGAATAGAAATGTTACCATAGAAGCTTTTTCGCGCGGTGCTTACAATTCAGATGTCGCCACTCAACAAGTGCTTGTTACGCGCAGGAAAATTGATTTTATAGAAATTGTGGGTGTTTCTGATTACACAAGATTCACAATGGAGTATGAATCAGGTGATATTATTTTCTCAGAGAATACAGTGGGAACATTTACAGACGAAAGTCCGTTTGTGGGTCAGATTTGGGGTGACCGAGATTGGGTGTTACCTATGGACCCAATAGCTATCTCATTAGAAGGAAGAAAGAATTCCAATACAACTGTCTTAATTAACAAGGTTTCCAAGAACTATCGCTATGTATTGGATAACCCAAGTGTATACGAAGGAAGTGATATTGTGATGAAGCTATATTGGAGGTTTGAGGACTAAAAAAGCAGAAACTCAGCACCATCGAAGGCCTAATTCCTGCCTATACCTAACTAAACATCCCAATTAAATGGGAAAGAGAATTAACTCTTAATACCGATCAAATGTTTTGCAATTCTTTAAACTGATCATAATTGTGACTAACGGTTAATTAGACTTTCAATCGTACAATGAGACTTTTAAAACCAACAGAACCTCGTAGAAAATATAAAAACCCTTCAATTCACAATTGCAATCTACATTTATTGGTTGTCCTTAATAATGCATAACAAAAAAACCCGCCAAATAATTTGACGGGGTCATTTCCTCTACTCGCTTCTTCAGTACTTAAGCAATCTCAATCATTCTTGCTGGTTTAGGCTTCACTTCCTCCGCTTTGGGCAAACCTAATTTCAAAATACCGCTTTCGTAATTTGCTGAAATCTTAGCTTCATTGATGTGATCCTTAGGGAGTTTAAATGATCGTTCAAATGATCGATACTCAAACTCTTTTCTTGTATACTTATCTGCCTTCTCCTCCTCTACCACTTTCTTTTCTACCGAGATAGTTAAAGTGTTGTTTTCGACATGAATTTTAAAATCCTCTTTTGAAAAACCTGGTGCATTCACCTCTACTTTGTACTGTTCGGTATCTTCAGAAATGTTTACAGCCGGTAGGTGATTAAGAGAACTCCCCGTGTTCCAATCGTTAAACAAATCTTCAAATGCTAC
>CALKOP010000037.1 GCA_938091155.1 uncultured Flavobacteriales bacterium
CCAGATACACCAGTCGCCTGAAGAATGTTCGGATCTTCGCCTTCTAACATAGCCGCAAATACTTTGAAATCAGAGTTTTTCTTCCTCAAATCAGCCAACACATCTAGGTTCAGGTAGTGGACCTTAATTCGGAATAATGAACCCATGGTTGCCTGAGTAACCTTTGGGTTAAAACAGTCAACCGTATCGACTGATGCTAAAATATGACGAACACCAAACCAATCTGCTGAGCGAATAATAGTTCCTAAATTTCCTGGATCACGAATGGCATCCAACACCAAAATCTTTTCTTTCGTTAAGGCCGAAAAATCTGGCTCAAAATCAGGGTACTTCAGTAATGCTAAAATACCTGATGGGGTAGTTAAATGGCTGATTTGCGCCATTTCTTTATCGCTGATTGGCTCAAATCGCACGCCCTCTGCAACGGGTATCGACAAGTCGCCAGAGTAGAAAATGGTTTTTACAATAAAATCTGATTCGAGAGCTTCTTGGACCATTTTAGTCCCTTCCACAATAAACGTATTCAAGTCTTTCCTATTTCTTTTTCTAGCAAGAGATCGGATTATTTTTGTTTCATTTTTCGTTATCACTGACCTGTGGGTTGGATTAAAGTAGATTTGAAGCCCAAATATACGCGCACACGTAGATGCTTAACCGTATTTTCCTCATATGTATCATTCTTTCATTGATTGGACTCGTTCAATCATGTAAGCCGACTCGATATATACAACAGGGTGAACATCTTCTAACTAAGATCGTCATTCATATAAATGGCAAGGATTCACTATATACCGCAATTTCTGAAGATGCTCTCACATCTGTTCTAAAACAAAAACCAAATCGCAAACTTTTCGGGCTTGTAAATTTCCATCTTGGTATATGGAATTTTGCGAATAGGAGAAATCCAGATAAGCGGTTGACGAAATTCCTTCAAAATGAAGTAGGTGAAGCACCTGTTTTATACGAACCTGTTTTACTGACAAGAAGCACAGAACAGATTATTAAATACCTTAATAATCACGGGCATTTTGATGCAGAAGTTGAAGCTCAAGCCTGGATTGATAGTTTATCGGTCGAACTACATTTTTATGTCAACACGGGAAATGAGTATAAGCTAAGGAAGCTTGGAAAATCCTTTGAAGATGATTCGTTAAAAGCAGAGTTTATTGGTAAGAAGAACGAATCTCTGAATCGATTAAAGCTCAATGCAGGTAGCGTTTACAATACCGATGCTTTATCAAAAGAAAGAGTAAGGCTCACAAAAGCACTCCGCGATATTGGCTACTATACTTTTGAAAAAATCCACATTACATATGACATCGATACAAACATTGCAGGAAATTATTATGACGTAATGATCCGATTCAGAAACCTACGGAATGTATCAAACATTAAGGGGATAGATTCAGTATCAACAGCACCACACCTCAAGCACCAAATTTCGGGAGTAACGATCAATGAAAGCTATCAGGCCAATGGCTTGAAAGCATCTAGACTGGATAGCATTTATTATAGAAACTATCTATACCTGTCACTAGGTAAACCATACGTAAGACCAGCCCGAATTTCGAGAAATCTATTTTTAAATCGAGGCAATTTATATTCTCAAAGCAAAATGCAATACACCTACGAACGCATCAACGGATTAGGTACGTTTAGGTTTATTGATATTGATTTTGAACCATCGGGTACAAATCAAGAAGTACCTCAATTAGACATGATTGTTAACCTTAATAAAGCTCCAAGAAGAGGCCTGACATTTGAGACTGCGGGTACAAATCGTTCAGGAAATCTTGGTATCTCCTCATCAGTTAACTACATCGATAAATATCTATTTCAAGGAGCTGAGCAATTTAATTGGAAAGTTTATGGTGGAGTCGAATGGCAAAATACCAACACCAATATTGAAGGAAATGAAAACACGGTAATTGGACGATCTCCAATAAACACTTATGAATATGGCAGTGAAGTTCGCCTAACTATTCCTGACTTCTTGTTTAGACTGCCTGGTCGTGACCTTCCTAGAATAAAAGAGCCTAAAACCAATATAAGCCTCGCCTTAGACAGACAAGGAAGGCCGCAATATGACCGAAATCTGGTGAATACCACTTTTCAATGGACCATGAGACTTCGAGATCAAGATCAACTTACCATTGCTCCGATTGACATTAGTTATGTTCAACTCGAAAAAACTAAAACTTTTACGCAGCAATTGAATGAATCAAAAAATGTACTACTCATCAATAGTTATTCGGACCACATTATTCCTGCAGGGCGAATAGGCTATTCATATACAACCCAAGATATCACTAACTCTCTGAAAAATTTCTACTACTACAGAGCTTCATTTGAGTCTGCTGGCAATCTACTCCGTGCGGTTTCCAAGCCACTGAATTTAGAAGAATCTCAGGGTAGTTACCTTATTGATACAATCGCCTTTGCCCAATACGTCAAAGCAGATTTTGAGTATAAGAAGTATTTTATTATTACTAAAACTAGCAGCACAGTTTTTCGAGTTTTTGCTGGCGCTGGTTTGCCTCTAGCAAACAGAAAGGCCCTCCCGTTTGGCAGAAGCTTCTTCGCAGGCGGCTCGAATGGCATTAGAGCTTGGAGAGCTCGTGCCTTAGGCCCAGGAAACGTTGCTGATACGAGCAGATATGGAATTGACCAAGTTGGCGAAATCCAGCTGGAAATGAATCTTGAATATCGCTTTAAAATTGTCAAACAATTTGAAGGAGCAGCCTTCGTTGATCTTGGAAATATTTGGTTTTGGAACGATGAAAATAGTCCCGAGGCCAATTTTGATGTGACTGATTTTTGGGAAGGAATTGCTGTAGCTCCTGGAGCTGGACTGCGATATAACCTCAATTTTTTTGTACTTCGGTTTGATGCAGGTTTACAACTTAAAGATCCTAATCTGCCAAAAGGGGAGCGTTGGGCAATATTTCAGCCAAAAACTCTTACAAACCAGTACCGTAAAGAATGGCGACTTAACAATGGCGACCCCAATTTGAGCGATTGGAAAAGACCTGAGGTTACCTTTAACCTTGCTATTAGCTATCCATTTTAGTCAGCCTATGAACTGTAATAAATTGGAATAGATTTGCATCCGTCAATAAATCTAGCATATGGGTTGGTTCAAGAGAATGACTGAAGGGATTCGCACCCCAACAAAAGAAAAGAAAGAAACACCGGAAGGCCTTTGGTACAAATGTAGAAAGTGTAATCATGTGGTGAGTTCAGACGAGCACGCTCAGACAATGTGGGTCTGCGAAAACTGCAGTTATCATGAGCGCATTGATTCTCAGAAGTACTTTCAGGTGCTTTTTGATAATAATCGTTACACAGAGCTGCATCCACATATAATCAGCGGTGATCCTTTGTCTTTTGAGGACACCAAGAAGTATGCAGATCGACTCGCAGCTTCTATTAAGAAAACGGGGCTTCACGATGCATGTCGAACAGCTACAGGAGCCATTAACAGACGCAAAGTTGTAATTGCATGTATGGATTTCAATTTTATCGGAGGCAGCATGGGTTCAGTGGTTGGCGAAAAAATTAGTCGAGCTATCGATTATTCCATTGAGAAAAATATGCCGTTTATCATGATAAGCAAATCAGGTGGTGCACGAATGATGGAAGCAGCCTTCTCACTTATGCAAATGGCGAAAACAAGCGCTAAATTGACTTTATTAGCAGAAAAGAAACTCCCATATATATCCTTGCTTACTGACCCGACTACGGGAGGTGTAACAGCATCCTTTGCTATGTTGGGTGATTTAAACATTGCTGAACCAGGTGCGCTTATTGGCTTTGCAGGTCCTCGTGTTGTAAAAGAGACAATAGGTAAAGACTTACCCGAAGGCTTTCAAACATCAGAATTTGTACTCGAACATGGCTTCTTAGATTTCATTGTGGAAAGAGGCAAGTTAAAAGAGAAAATTCATCAATCATTATTGATGTTGAAAAATTGATCGGAGATTAAGTTATTCATACATAAATAACTATTTTCGCAGCCCGAATTTTTAGAAACGTATAGCGGAAAGTATGTATTTGACAAGCGAAAAGAAACACGAATTATTCAAGCAGCACGGTAAAGAAGCAACCGATACTGGATCGGCAGAAGGACAGATTGCTCTGTTTAGCCATAGGATTGACCACCTAACTGGTCACCTTAAAGAAAACCGCAAAGACTTCAATACTCAACAAGCTCTTATTAAGCTAGTGGGGAAAAGAAGAAGCCTTCTCAATTACTTGAAAAACAAAGAGATTTCCAGATACAGAAGTATCGTCAAGGAACTTAAATTAAGAAAATAACAGACCATTTTGGGTCGAAAAAAGGCAATGATTCATTGCCTTTTTTAGTATCTACACTTATCGAATTATGTTAGGAACAACACAAACAATCACCGGGACAAACGGTGAAATCATTACAATAGAAACAGGTAAACTTGCCAAGCAAGCTGATGGATCTGTTGTAGTTCGTCAAGGCGACACAATGCTTTTAGCGGCTGTCGTTTCAAATAAAGACGCAAAAGAAGGCATCGATTTTTTACCCTTAACGGTAGATTACCGTGAAAAATACGCATCAACTGGTAAATTTCCTGGCGGTTTTTTCAAGCGCGAAGCGCGTCCATCGGACAGTGAGATTCTCACCATGCGTTTGATTGATCGTGCATTGCGACCACTTTTCCCAGGCGACTACCATGCAGACACACAGATGATGATTAGTCTGATTTCTGCCGATAAGTCAACACAGCCCGATGCACTAGCGTGTTTAGCTGCTTCAGCTGCACTTGCTGTTTCCGATATTCCTTTTGCCGGCCCTGTATCTGAAGTACGTGTTGGTCGAATTAATGGCGAATTTGTAGTCAATCCAAAGATGGAGCAGATGGCAGATTGTGATCTTGACATCGTAGTTGCTGCAACTATCGACAACATCATGATGGTTGAGGGTGAGATGAGTGAAGTAAGCGAAGCCGAAATGCTTGAGGCAATAAAGATTGCGCATACTGAAATCAAAATCCACTGTCAAGCACAAATAGATCTTTCTGAAAAAATTGGCAACACTGGTCCAAAGAGAGAATACTCTCATGAGACAAATGATGAAGATCTAGCTAAAGCAGTACATGCATATTGCTTTGACAAATGCTATAAGATTGCAATCTCGGCAAGTTCGAAGCATGACAGAGGTGACGCTTTTAAAGCGCTAAGAGACGAGTACTTAAGTACGCTATCTGAAGAAGATCAAGCATCAAAGGCAGGACTAGTCGGAAAATACTTCCACGATGTTGAAAAAGTAGCTATGCGAAAAATGGTTCTTGATGAAGGGCAACGATTGGACGGAAGAAAGACAGACGAGATTAGACCAATCTGGTGTGAAGTTGACTATCTTCCAAGAACCCACGGATCAGCAATCTTCACCCGTGGTGAAACGCAATCATTGACTACAATAACATTAGGTACTAAGCTTGACGAACAAACAGTTGATAGTGCATTGATTGAAGGAAGTGAAAAGTTTATGCTTCACTACAACTTTCCACCATTCTCAACTGGGGAAGCTCGACCAATTCGCGGTGTATCCAGACGTGAGGTAGGACATGGAAATTTAGCACTTAGAGCCCTCAAGGGAATGATCCCTAGTGCAGACGTCAGTCCTTATACAATTCGAATAGTTTCTGATATTCTTGAATCTAACGGATCGTCATCAATGGCAACCGTTTGCGCAGGAACACTTGGGTTGATGGACGCTGGTGTGAAAATTAAGAGACCTGTAAGTGGAATCGCAATGGGACTTATCATGGGGGATGATGGGAAATACCAAGTTCTATCTGACATCCTTGGTGATGAAGATCATTTGGGAGATATGGACTTTAAAGTAACAGGAACATCTGTGGGTATTACCGCTTGCCAAATGGACATCAAAGTAGATGGACTTGCATACGAGGTATTAGAAAAAGCTTTAAATCAGGCAAAGGAAGGACGCGCGCATATCCTTGCTGAGATGATGAAGACAATGTCTGAGCCACGTGCTGATTACAAACCACATGTTCCAAGAATTGAATCTATCCTCATTGATAAGGATCAGATTGGAGCCGTAATAGGCCCAGGTGGAAAGGTGATACAAGAAATTCAAAAGGAAACAGGAACGTCCATCTCCATCACAGAAGATGACAACAATGGTGTGGTTCAAATCGCTTGTGACAACAAAGAAGGAATGGATAAGGCCCTAGCTTGGGTGCATGGTATCGTTGCAAAACCGGAAGTTGGATCTGTTTACGATGGTAAAGTGAAAAACATCGCAGCATTTGGAGCCTTTATTGAGATACTGCCAGGTAAGGAAGGTCTACTCCATATTTCAGAAATTGACTGGAAACGCATTGAGAAGGTAGAGGATGTTCTCGCTACTGGTGATAAAATCCAGGTTAAATTGATTGAAATAGATCAAAAATCAGGAAAATTAAGACTTTCTAGAAAAGCTCTAATTCCTAAGCCAGAGGCGAATGCGGTAAGCTAATTACTGATTTTATAAGTGCTTTTAACAAGGCGGTATTCAAAAACTTGAATACCGCCTTCTTTTTTGGGGCAAGTCATGGTATTTCTTTGGAACATCAATCCATCTAACCATGCGTCAGCTAAAGATTACCCAAAAGATTACCAATCGTGAAACTGCTTCACTTGATAAATACCTCACAGAAATTGGTCGTGAAGACTTAATAACAGCAGAGCAAGAAGTAGAGCTTGCAAAAAGAATCAAAGAAGGAGATCAGGCGGCATTAGCTAAAATGGTTCGAGCAAATCTTCGATTTGTTGTATCCGTATCCAAACAATACCAAAACCAAGGATTAACTCTTCCTGATCTTATTAACGAGGGAAACCTTGGATTGATCAAGGCAGCAAAGCGTTTTGATGAGACTAGAGGTTTTAAGTTTATTTCTTACGCAGTTTGGTGGATTCGTCAATCAATTTTACAATCGTTAGCTGAACAAGCGCGTATTGTGCGTTTACCATTAAATAAGATTGGTAACATTAATAAGATTAATCGTGCGTATGCAAGACTAGAACAGGAACATGAGAGGGAGCCAACTGCAGGTGAATTAGCCAATGCTTTAGAGCTGTCAGAAGGAGATGTAAAACAAAACATGAAGAATACCAGACGTCATGTTTCTATGGATGCTCCACTTTTAGGTGCAGATAATGAAGATCGAAACATGTATGATCTGATGCAGGGCGAACAGCCAAACAACCCCGAATCTGGTCTATTAAACGACTCATTAAGAAGAGAAATAGAACGTTCGTTGGCTACATTATCAGAGAGAGAAGCTGATGTAATTCGACACTATTTTGGTCTTACAGGTCAATACCCGCTTACTCTTGAGGAAATTGGAGAGCTTTTCGAACTTACCAGAGAACGTGTTCGTCAAATTAAAGAAAAAGGTATTCGTAGACTTCGCCATACATCAAGAAGTAAATTGCTTAAGGTCTATTTAGGATGACCCTATTGTCAGCTACTTTACAACTCTAATTTCAACCCTTCTGTTTTTTGCCCGATCCTCTGGTGTATCATTTGTAGCTCAAGGTTTCCCTCACCCCGTGGTTGTATTCCTGCTGGGGTTTCATTAAATCAACGTATCCAGTTGATAAATCACGTTTGAAATCCTTAGAGTAGACATGCTCAGCTTGACTGCTTCAGAACCCCGATTATCCACGTGTCCTTCTATCAATATTTTTACACTTTCATCTTCATTTGAGTTGCCAAAGTTAAAATTAGAAGTCTGTGCATAAGATAAATTCGCAGAATCTGGATTATATGAGGCTTCGCAGTGATATTGGTAATTATCAGCCGTTCCAAAGTCAACTGAAGTTACAGCGTCAACCAAGCCATCTGTTAAATCTGTTTGATTTGTGTTATTCGCAAAACCCCCACGTACCCGAACTACTGTTTACGGCCCATATGAAATTTGTCACTTCCGATCCGTAATCAGGAATACCTGTCCCAGACTAGGCAATTATTTAATCCCCAGTTGCTACTATATTAAATGACCCACTTTTCGCATTAGTCCCTCTAGACAACGATGCAGAAACAGAACTTGGTTCTACAATTTGTATTTCTATACCTGCGTATAAGATGCCAACAAAGATTCAAAGAATTTCACCTTCACTATTTGTATTCCAAGTGTTATTTGTAATATCCCAACATTAATCGGTAAAATAGATTTCGGTTGTACCCTTAATATTTTCAAGCAGCACAAAACTAAAATCAACATCAGCATTCCATGAAGTAATAGCCACATACCCGGGGCCGAGCTCAGTGGCCGATACGGAAAAGCTGACCCCCATAAGGAGAACTACCAATAAATAGTATAGTCAGTATCCATCGGCATGATTCTTAACGAATTACTCACTAATTCCATTAAACATGCATTTGTAGGTAGGCGATTAGGCAATATTCATATAGTGCTGTTAAATCAATCAAATCGAATGAGACTTTCTTGTGACGATGATGGCGTAGGCCTATCCATTTCTGACAATTTCGCTGAAAGAGACTCGCTTGGCATGAAGTTAATTCGATTACTAACAAATCAACTTGGAGGTGCCTTAGAGTTTGGTTATATAAATGGATTCAGCCTGACGATAGATTTTGACCACAAAGAAGTAAGATAGCGATCAAAAAAATTATGTTTGTCACATGAATACAATTATCTCCCCATCACTCTTATCCTGCGACTTTTCTCGAATTAAAGAAGAGTCTCAAATGCTAAATAACAGCTCTGCGGACTGGTTTCACCTAGACGTAATGGATGGGGTATTTGTCCCAAATATTTCCTTTGGCTTACCCATTATTAATGCTTTTAGAAAGTGTACGGATAAGGTTTTGGATGTACACGCGATGATTGCTAACCCAGATGATTTCATCGAAGATTTCAAAGTCGCAGGGACCGATATATTAACCGTTCATATTGAAGCTTGCACACATTTGCATAGAACCATTCAAGCAATAAAAAATGCTGGAATGAAAGCCGGTGTAGCATTAAACCCGCACACTCCAATAAACTCACTAGAGAGTATTTTACCTGAATTGGACATGGTTTTGATCATGAGTGTTAATCCAGGATTTGGTGGGCAAAAATTCATTTCAACAACCTTCGACAAGGTGAAATCCTTACGAATGTTGTGCCAGAATAAAGACCTTGATACGATCATTGAAATAGACGGTGGTGTCAACCTGGAAAATGCTTCAAAATTGATAGCTGCAGGCGCCAATGCATTAGTTGCAGGCAGTACAGTTTTCAAATCAGATAACCCAAATGAAACTATCGCCAAGTTAAAGCAATCCTAATCCGCTACCCACTCGCGGAGATAGGCGTAGTGATCTGTAATTTCTCCATTTTTTGTGATGCTAGCTCTGGATAAAATTCCTTCACAATCGTTGTTAGATAAAGCCGGCAAGACCCCACTAATGAACATCTCTCCAAAATCTTTGCTTGCATCACGAGGCATTTCACAGGGTAAATTATCCACTGCCATAACGGTGATAGCTCCCTTTGCATTGTAGGTTGTTTCCTTTTCACTTACAGGATCATACCCATAATATGGATCTTCAATTGTTGAAGGTCGAATAGTTGATGCCACAGGGCCATCAATATCACAGCTGATATCGGCAATAAGGT
The DNA here is from genome assembly GCA_938091155.1 of uncultured Flavobacteriales bacterium. Taxonomy (GTDB): domain Bacteria; phylum Bacteroidota; class Bacteroidia; order Flavobacteriales_G; family Salibacteraceae; genus SHAN690. Next base: position 9,672 of record CALKOP010000037.1, read on the forward strand.
TAATGTTAAAACGTGCGTCACGTGCATCATCTCGTGTGAATAAAAATGGCGCTTTTGAATCCCAATAATGCCCAACAATAAACATGTCAGCGACCTCCGCAAATCGCATAAAGTCACTCACATGTTCAGATGGATTATCAAAGTAGTATTGATTATCAAATGGCTTGCCGTCACCGCGCAGAAAATACTCACTAAACGTAATTCGGCAAAAAACTGGTTCATCAAATTCTTGAGAAAGGAACTCAAGAACCTGCACTTCTCGTATTTGCAAATTGCTTAATACCTCTAAGGCCCCATAAGCTACTTTACCACCTCCCGTTATCAGAATTTTCACCACTGGTAATTGGACCTTTTTCAATTCAGCATTTAGCTCTTCACGATCCTGACAGTCATGAGCTTTTTTTAAATTAAAAAGATTGTCTCTCAAACCCATGGTCCTGAACCCATTGTAGGCACCAACTATTCCCGCATACCTACCAAAACCAATTACTCGCTTTCCATTCGCTCCAGTTATACACTCCCAATCAATAAGACTTATGCCTTTGTGCATTACAGCCCTGAGTACATCCCGATTATAAGGTTGCATCTTGATGGTATGCGAAAAGGAAAAGTATGTCTTATTCGGAATTAGTTGGTCAATCGGCACTTCCTTCACTCCAATTAAAATATCGCAATCATCAACACTATCAACCAACGTGACACCGGCCGACTCATATTCGGCATCCTTGATTCTTCTGATTTCGGAACGCTTTACAACAATATCGAGGTTTTGATATTCCAATTGTATGGTCGCTATTTGACTCGGTGTAAGAACTACTCTTTCGTCAGGTGGAGTTTTCCTCTCTTTAATTATACCAATTTTGGTCATTTAAATTTCCCTTTTTTATTCACCTTCTTGGCTTCACCCTTCTTTGTTTTTTGTCCAAACGTATAACTCACTCTTAGAAATGCCGTTACCATTCCGTCAAACTTCTTAGTTTTTAAAGCATCAACATTCTTCGATATATAAAACTGTCTTGTCAATTCTAACCCAAGACTTAAGCGTGGGCTAAACCTATATCGCGCACCGATCATCACTGGAACATACATGGCAAAATCACCATCCGAATTGGATGCATCAACGGGTAAGAAAACAATGGAATCTTTTCCGAGTGTATCTTGAAAAGTGTGTGTTTTATAAGTCCTAGAAGAATATGATGCACTAAACAATGCACCGCCAAAACCCACACCAGTGTACATGTTTATTTTAGTAACTGGATCTCGATCGGTAAACATTTTCCGAGTAAAATCCTCCCATTTCAACCAGCTATATTGAACCATCAGATGCCCACCCCAAAGCTTGCCAGTCATTTTATCTACGGCATCAGGAAACCCTCCGTGTTCGGCATTTCCTTCATAGGCCCTACCCTCTAGATTCAACGCAAAGCCAATTCGTGGTCTCATTTGGTAGCGAACCCCAATGCCATAAGCGAGTTTAGGTTTATTGAAAACTGATCCTTTTTGCTGAATATCACCAAAATACATTCGGAATCCTACTCCCCCATCCACGCTCAGGTTTTGAATCTTTTTTCCCTTCGTGCCCGGTTGCCAATAGTAACTTTGAGCATTTGAACTATTAATTAGTCCAATCAAGAACAATATTGTGATGAATCCACGTATCATATTCTGCAATGTAATGTAGATTGGCATTGGTTTGTATGATTTTCACAAATTTCCTTCATGTGCAGGTTATTAGCGAGGTCTAATTATACCTTTGTTACTTGTTCTTTGGGGCTGACTGGTTTTTGACAGCAAGACGAATGGATATGTAAGCAAGTCGAGGGTTGAATAGCTCCTCGTAAATCCGTTGTTCACTATTATAACTGGCGAAACATCTTACGCTCTTGCAGCCTAATCATCCGATAGGAGATTAAGCTTAATCCCGCACTAGGTGCGTGGACAAGACGTTTCCGGCATAGGTTTGTCTGACCCCTATGTTAATGGAGGCGTGGTTAATGACAGAATAGGGTAATCTGTGCTTCGGTGATTACCCGAAAATTAAGAAGCTACGTTTTGGATTGGCTGCCTTTGGCCTGTTCAAAATCGAAAATCAATCAAAGTGATAAGCTTGTAGAAAGCCTATCAATTCCTTGTTTGGACGTGGGTTCGAATCCCACCAGCTCCACAATACGAAACCTTAACTATTTGCATTGCAATAAGCTAGGGTTTTTTATTTTTATTTTAGTCAGCTATTAGTCAGTTAGTGCGGTTTAAGAGTTTGAAAATCATACATTTAATCTACAAGTTATTAGCGGCTATTATACTATGCCTCACTAAACCACTTAGTTTTAATAATGCGACCGCATACATTTGGCAATGCCATCGCAATGCGACCGCATACATCATAGGTGTTATTTAAGACCGTTTTCTGCTCTGTGGTGGGTTGTTGATTTGCAGCATAACAGCAAGTGCTGTGCAGGTGCATTGCAGATGCATACATCAGAGGTGTCGTTTTATAATGGAAATCTTATTTTCGATTCCTACAGATTTAATTAGCTTTTTCTTGATGGAATAAACAGTATGAAAAAATCACTCCTTCTCGCATCTTTTGTAGCCTTTACAATTAGTGTATCGGCAAACACAAATCCCTCTGAATTAGATAAGTTTAATTCTGCTAAGAGCGTTGTTAGTTTCACAGAGAACAAGGGTCAGATAAGCGACCAGAATTATAATCCACGACCAGATGTGTTGTTCTCAGGAGCAGCAAACGGATTAACTTTTCATATTAGAAAAGATGGGATAAGCTACCAAACTTCACGAGTAGATTCTTGGAAAGAGCAAGATGAAAACCTGCCTGAAGGAATGGTGGAAGAAGGAAAGATTGACTCAGTTCCTGACCAAATGACCATTTACAGAACGGATATTAACTGGCTTGGTTTCAACAAAGACTATATAATCGAAAACGGAGAGTCAACCGCTGGATTCAATAACTACTACTTACCTTCTTGTCCAGAGGGTGCGATGAATGTAAAGTCATACACAGACGTAACATTTAAAAACCTGTATGCTGGTGTAGATGTAAAGTGGTA
>CALKOP010000038.1 GCA_938091155.1 uncultured Flavobacteriales bacterium
GACTATCTCTCTACTATATGGAGCGTTAAACATGAAAACTTTAATGGACAATACTTGGTCAATTCTTTCATCTTTGAAGGCCTATTGATATCATACATAGATGAGAATGGACACCTATCAACTGACTAAAACAGATCGAAAACTAGCTATTCTGATAGACCCAGATAAGCACGATTCTGATGAACTATTTGACACCATAAATAGAATAAACGGGATCAATCCTGATTATATTCTGATTGGTGGAAGCCTAATTGTAGGTTCATCCGTATCGGATTCTGTTGATCAGATTAAACAATGTACCGACATTCCCATCGTTCTTTTTCCAGGGCATTTCACCCAACTAACACAAAAAGCCGATCATATTTTTCTTCTTTCCTTAATCTCTGGAAGGAACCCCGATTTATTAATTGGTCAGCATGTTTTATCAGCACCAACCCTGAAAAAGCTAAGAAACAAAATCACCCCAACTGGATACATGATCGTAGATAGCGGCAGACCAACATCAGTTAGCTATATGAGTAATACTGCGCCAATTCCATCTGACAAAATTGATATCGCAGAATGTACGGCAATGGCAGGTGAAGCTCTTGGTCTGAAACAGATTTATCTTGATGCGGGTTCAGGAGCATTAAACCCAATTTCCCTTGAAATGATCAAAGCCGTTTCAAATTGCATTGATATTCCTCTCATTATTGGTGGTGGAATAAAGGAAGTTTCTCACATTCAGAATTGCTGGAATTATGGGGCAAACCTTGTCGTAATTGGAAACGGATTAGAGGAAAAGACTAAACCCGTAGCTGATTTTGCCACTGCATTACATGGCCTTATACGACAAGGTTATTAACAACTAAAAATACTCTATCAGAAGGAGCGGTATTGTATAACCATTCCGTTTTAATTAACTATGCGTCTAGCTCTCTTATGCAAGTAATCGCCATAACATCTTCCGGAACCTCCAGTAAAGAGATAAAAAGAATTATCGATTTATTCGATAATGGTTTGATGGCACTCCATTTGCGAAAACCAAAAATGACCACAAAAGAGGTTGAAGAAATATTAAAGCAAATTCCTGTAAAATATCATCCATATATAATGATTCATGGGAAATACCCACTTGCATCAAAGTATAAACTGATGGGCGTTCACCTGAAGCGATCTCATCGCAATAATCTTTTAAGCAGTCGTTTATTGAGGTTACGGTTGAGACTATTCTCTCCAAAACTCAAGATTTCAACAACGTTTCATAGCCTTCAAAGCTTACGAGAAAATACTGTCCAGTATGACTATGTATTGCTGAGTAACGTTTTCAATGCCTCTTCGAAGTTTAATTTTGAAGATTCAGGAATGAAACTGTTGAAGACAGTTATTGGAAAATGCAATCAAAAAGTGTATGCTATTGGTGGCGTGAAGATGGAGTTCCTTCCATCGATAAAAGAGGCTGAATTTTCAGGTGTGGGATTATCGAGCTCGGTCCTCACGGAAGATGACTCTACTGCGATTAACGCATTGCAAGGATTCCTGAAATCTTAAAATCTCCATTTCACGCCTGCCAACCAGTTGACACCAGCCTGCGGATAGTAAAAATTCTCAGTTACTAAACTGCCATATATGTAACTATACGTATATCCATTTGACTCATATTCTTGGTTTAAGACATTATTCAACAACAGGTTCAATTCAAGGTTCATCCAACCTTTCGATTCAATATTATAGCTTAATAAAACATCATTTGTCAAGAATGATGGAATGCTACGTTTTTCATTAGATGTATTATCCAAGTGCTGCTTAGCGACATACTTAGAGATTAGCGCCACATGCAATCCAAATTCGGTTCTATATCCAACTTGAGATCCAGCAATGATTCCAGGACTAAAAGCGATATCACTATTCTTATGCTTTACCATGACTACTTCGTATCCAATTGTATAATCAAGAACGGTTTCATTAAAACCAAGAATTTTATTTTGACTTAACGTTAAATTGGGCTGCCAATACAATCCAAAATCAAGTCCTAACCTACCGCTAACCTCAAGGCCAGCTCGATAGCTTTGATCCACGTTGGTTCTTACTGGTGAACCGACATCATTAACCTCGCCAGTTAAGACCAATTGATTGGTATAATACATGAGAAAAGCGTTGGTATTCAAATACAGTTTTGAGCCACGATAAGTCCAACCCATTTCACCATTTGTAAGAAACTCCGCCACAGGATTAATCCCCGGATCAGCATCCGTAAAATCACTTCGAACAGGCTCTCTGCTTGCTCTGCCCAGAGATGTGTAAAAGTGATTACTTGAATTTAAGGCATAACCAAGTCCCAATTTTGGATTCAAGAAATGATACGATTTATCAATTTTTATAGGACGTTGATCATTATCGACACCCTGACTTCTATATTGAATATATCGGTATTGAAAATCAATAAACAGAGACCACTTGTTAAGTGAAAGTTCGGTTTTAATATAGTTTGATGCGTCAGATTTTTTAGACTCACTAAAATAATAGCGATCTCCAATTTCAATTCCTTTGGCAAATTCTGACCAAATTATTTCACCAAAGTGATCCCCAACATATTCATTATACGAACCTCCCATAGTAACGTGAGCAACTCCTTTTGAATACCCTATTGAGTAAACTCCTCCATAAAAGTGATTATCCAACCAGCGTCTTACAATAAAATCACCTTTGGATATTGTATCCATGCCAATAATAGGGTTGGATAAGCCAAAATCATCAAAATCATCGTCTGGTTTTGATTGCTCGAAATAGCCTAAACCTCTTGTATAATGGCCTGTAACATTGATATACAGGTTGGAAGTTAACTGGTATCCTGATATTAATTGGTAATGACTTTGAGTATAATTATCAATCTCATTGTTATAAGTATAGTAATTATATGACCTGCCGCTAGACAGTAAGTTCATTGTTTGACCCTCATCCAGCCCGTTGTTTGACGCATGGTTAATCATGGCTTGGTCATCACCGTTAATTCGAGACTCGGGTGTTCCCCACCAAGCTTGTTGAGTAATTTCTTTGCCGCTAAACATTACACCTTTCAGCATAAATCGTTTTCTATAATATCCACCCGCAAAATAGTACGACCGCAGCTTGGATGCTGATCGATCTATATACCCATCACTTGATATGTACGATAACCTTCCTTCAAAATTGAAATATTTGCTTACCAGTCCTGAGTTATAAACTACGTTGTGCCTGCGTGTATTAAATGATCCAAAACTATTGTTGATTTCTACAAATGACAGACTATCAAAACCAGTGGTTTCCATGTTAATACTGGCCCCAAAGGAGGCGGCTCCATTCGTAGATGTACCAACCCCACGTTGAATTTGCACATTATCAATAGTGCTCGCAAAATCGGGCATATTCACCCAGAAAACGCCATGAGATTCAGCATCATTTATTGGCACACCATTAACTGTTACGTTAATTCTTGTCGCATCGCTTCCTCTAATTCGGATTCCAGTATATCCAATTCCAGCACCGGCATCAGATGTAGTGACAGCCGAAACCGTTTGATTTAGCAAAATGGGGAGATCCTGCCCAAGATTATTTTGATCTATATCTTCTTTTGATAAATTTTGAAATGCAAATGGAGAATGATCGCCTAGTCGAGTCGCCTCAACAACAAATTCGTCTGTTAAAAACGGACTAACCTCCAATTGAAAATTTAACTGCACGTTACCTGAAACACTTACTTTTTTTTCCGTGGTTTTATAGCCGATGTATTTAACCACAATTGCATATTCGCCATTAGCAAGTTTCAGTTCAAAAGCTCCTCTAGCATGCGAAACAGTCCCTCTTTGCGTATTCTGAACATACACAGTTGCGCCTATTAATGGTTGACCATCCGAGGATGTAACCAGCCCCGATATGGCGTTCTGACCGGTTATTGTAAATACCCAAAAAGTAGCGAACGAAAGGATGAAAAATTGCTTCATGTCTTTATTTATTAAGACTAACGGAAGCGATTACTCGTGACAGTTAAGTCACACATTGTGTTCCCTTATCAGCATTACCTGATCAGGTTCAATGGGTATAATCTCAGTCTCGATTGAACGAAACACCCCAGTTAGCGTTGATAAAAGTAAAAGAATCTTTCAAAAAAAAGCCCTGAATAAATTCAAGGCTTTAAAGTGTTATGCAGTTATCTCTTTGGGCAGAAGTCTTTGTCGTTTCAAGTTCTTTTTGATCTTAGTAATTCTCTCTTCTGAAGTGCCCTCCACTTCGAGAAATCTTTTCCCTGCCCTAACAAGAGCCTTACGATAATGATCGTACAAGTCTTGCCTATCATCTGGGTTTTCCCTGAGATCATCATATTCCCATTCTATCCCCTTATGACCACAAAGTATATACAGCTGATATGGTTTTTCTAAAAACTGCCGCTCGATCCAGTTTTGCGCCCGACCAAATCTAACCTCGGCCCATACTTTAGAAACCAATGTGTTTGTATCGCAAATTAGAAAGTGCTCACAATCTTCGGCTATTTTATATTCACGTTCGAGCTGCCCCTTAGCTATGTCTAAAATATCATCTTGGTTATAATTGCGCCCTAGACTTTGTAGATATTCCCGTGAAAACTCTTGAACATATGGTTCATTCCATAGTTCGGCAAGGGCCTTCGCAAGTGTCGTTTTTCCTGAACACTCAGGACCGACAACCGCAAGTTTAACTAGTTTTTTATCTCCACCACCGTTTCTAGATAGCTGGCCGTCTTGATTATCCGCTGTTTTATCCATGAATGAATCTTTAAATTCACACCCTCCTAAATATTGAAAGGCTCAATTTTCCGAGTTGCAAAAGTATAATAAACAAATTAGATTATAGCCTATGTTCAGTTCCGATTTACAGGTTCTTTCCTTCCAGGGAATCTTTGAGATTCCCATTTAAAACCTTTATCGCAAATACAACCTTGCCATACTTATCAAACGACCCGCGAATTTGTGTCTGAAGTGTATTCATGACCAACTCATACTCACCAAAAAGATGTGTAGCCGTTGGGTTTACTTTGACTTCAACCCCTTTTACCGCTTTTACTTCCTGTATAAGCTCAATAATGGCTGGTTCAAACTTTTCACGAAGTGGATACATAGATATTTCTACAGTAATTTCCATTGGTTAGCCTTTTAGCACCTCATCCTCAACTAAATGAGGCATCGTAACTTTCAATTTTGGTTCTTTTTCCATGGCTCGTCTTATTGCAAAAGTCGCCCCTTCATTCCTGGCCCAACTTCTTCTTGCAATGCCATTGTTCACGTCCCAATGAAGCATCATTTTCAATCTTCGATCTGCATCTTGCGTTCCATCAAGCAACATTCCAAACCCACCATTAATCACCTCGCCCCAGCCTACACCACCACCATTATGTAGACTAATCCAGGTTGCACCTCTAAATCCGTCACCAACAAAATTCTGTACGGCCATATCTGCAGTAAACTGAGACCCATCATATATATTACTTGTTTCTCGATATGGAGAATCGGTTCCAGACACGTCATGATGATCTCTACCTAAAACAACAGGCCCAATCTGACCATCGCCAATCGCATTATTAAAAGCCTCAGCAATTTTAATTCTACCTTCTGCATCTGCATATAGTATTCGGGCCTGAGATCCAACCACCATTTTATTTTTACCAGCTTCTTTTATCCATTTAATATTATCAGCCATTTGTTGCTGAATCAGAATGGATGAATCTTTTCTTATTTCCTCTAAAACATCACAGGCAATTTGATCCGTAATAACAAGATCTTCAGGTTTCCCAGATGCGCATACCCAACGAAATGGACCAAAACCATAATCAAAACACATTGGGCCCAATATATCTTGTACGTATGATGGATAACGAAAATCAATTTTATTCTCGGCCATTACTGCAGCTCCTGCCCTACACGCTTCGAGCAGGAAAGCGTTTCCATAATCAAAAAAATACATGCCTCTTTCGGCCAACACATTGATCGCTGCAGCATGTCTTTTTAAAGACTGTTGAACGTGCTCCTTAAACTTATCAGGTTCAGTTGCCATCATTTCATTTGCATCTTCAAAGCTCAATTGTACTGGATAATACCCACCAGCCCAAGGGTTATGCAAAGAGGTTTGATCAGACCCGAGATCAACCTTTATTTCGGATTCGACCAGTTTTTCCCAAAGGGTCACCACATTTCCTATGAAGGCAATCGAATGGGGGGTTTTATTTTCCATGTAAAGCCTAGCGACCCGAATCACTTCTTCAACGTCTTCAATTACCTCGTCAACCCAACCTTGTTCATGTCTTTTATAAGCTGCAGCTGAATTAACCTCAGCCGTAACACTGACTACACCAGCGATATTACCAGCTTTGGGCTGCGCCCCACTCATTCCACCTAAACCAGCAGTTACAAACAATCTACCTTCAGTACCACCGCCAATTTTTCTACAGGCATTTAATACTGTAATTGTCGTCCCATGAACAATACCCTGAGGGCCAATGTACATGTAGCTTCCCGCTGTCATTTGTCCGTACTGAGTGACTCCAAGAGCATTAAACCGTTCCCAATCATCCGGCTTACTATAGTTCGGAATCATCATTCCGTTGGTTACAACAACTCGTGGTGCATCCTTGTGTGATGGAAACAGGCCCATTGGATGTCCACTATACATAGCAAGTGTTTGATCATCCTCCATCTCACTTAAATATTGCATCGTGATTAGGTATTGTGCCCAATTCTGAAAAACAGCGCCATTGCCACCGTATGTAATTAATTCTTGAGGATGTTGAGCGACATTGTGATCAAGATTATTCTGAATCATCAATTGAACTGATTTGGCCTGTTCACATCTACCCGGGTAATCAGCTATTGGCCTTGCATATATTTCATATTCAGGCATGAACCTGTACATATAAATGCGACCATAATCATCAAATTCCGATCGAAACTCTTCGATTAGTTCTTTATGCCACTCTTTTGGAAAGTATCGCAAGGCATTTCTCAGAGCTAGTGTCTTTTCCTTGTCAGTTAAGATGTCTTTCCGCTTTGGCGCATGACTCACATTTGGGTCAACATCTCTTTTGGCGGGGAGGATATCGGGAATTCCAGCTCGAATTGCTTCTTGAAAATTAAATTGGGACATGGATTGTAATTAGAATAATCAAAGATGGTGATTGCAATGAAGATCGGCTCAGTATCACGTTACGATTCTATTGGTTCTTCACTCTTCCTATACGTTTATCATAGCCATAAGGGCAATACTTACAGCCGCTTTTACAGCAATAACCTCTTTTTAGATGATATTTTTCAGTAAAAACAAGGTAACCTTCATCGCTCATGTAATAGTCTTCCGGAGACAGTTTCGATCGGTTCCCAATGTTGCTCATACCATCAAACATATTGTTCTTTATCTAAAGTTAAGTTAATCTTAGGTAAACAGTAAAAAACTCAAATGGTTTAGCTTCTATTGAGTTTCTTTGAAACTCGTATAAACTCGGCAAAATTGAAGATTCCACTTTCAAAAATTCAAAGAATAAGTCATACAGATTTTGACTCGATCGAGCTGTTTATTAAACGAGATGACCAAATTGATGATAACTTAAGTGGAAATAAGCTGTACAAACTAATCTACAATTTGGAACGTGCTAGGTCCTTAGGTTATATGTCTATACTGACTTTAGGTGGCGCATACTCTAACCATATTGCTGCAACGGCCTCCATGTGCCATTCAGCTGGTTTTCAATCAATCGGCATTATTAGAGGAGAACGACCTAAAAATATCAATCCAACATTAGCGTATGCTAAAAAATGCGGTATGCGACTACAGTTTATTTCAAGAGAAGACTATCGAAAAAAAGATGAAAAAGAGCAAATTGAAGAGACTAAACTCCAACATCCCGATTCGTTTTTAATACCAGAAGGTGGATCAAATCTTTTAGGCATTCTTGGCGCGAAACGCATGGTTGACGAACGTACCAATGATTTTGACTACATTATCACAGCCATAGGCACTGGAACAACATTTGCTGGATTAGTAAAAGCGGCAAAACCAGAACAATGTATTGTCGGAATTCCGATCCATAAACATGACCGAATAATAGATGACATACTTAAAATTTACCCAAGTTTCCAGCTTCAAATGCAGTCAAAAGCTCGTATAGTCAATGGATATCACTGCGGTGGCTATGCAAAATGGGATATTTCATTGGTGAATTTCATAGGCGACTTCTATTCTCAAACAAAAATAAAACTGGATCCAATTTATACTGGTAAGGCAATGATGGCAATAAAAGACCTTGTTAAGACAAACAGAATTGAACCAAATAGTAAGGTTCTTTTCATACATACTGGTGGCATACAAGGAGTTAAGGGGTTTGAAGAAAGGTTCAAATTAAAACTCTTCTATGACTGATCGAAAATGAATAGCTGGTTGGTAACTTTTGTTGTGGGTATAGCAGCAACGATACTACTTGCTACATTCGCCTCATGTCCATAGAAGTTTCAGACGTTTCAAAGATTTATGGTAAACAGCTTGCCCTTAATGATGTAAGTTTCAGAGTAGACAAGGGTAACATCGTGGGTTTTCTGGGCCCAAATGGAGCTGGAAAGTCTACCATGATGAAAATTATATCGTGTTATATTCCACAGACCAAAGGAGAAGTTAAAGTCTGCGGATATGATGTAGTTGAAGATCCAATGTTTGTAAAGTCACGTGTAGGCTATTTACCAGAACACAATCCGCTCTACCCCGATATGTATGTAAAAGAGTATTTGGAGTTTATTGGTGGCATTCATCGAATTCCAAATAAGGCAACGCGGGTTGATGAAATGATTGAACGGGTAGGATTAACCCTTGAACGAAAAAAGAAAATTGGCGCTTTGAGTAAAGGATATAGACAGCGGGTTGGGCTTGCCCAAGCCATGATACATGATCCCGAGGTTTTAATTTTAGATGAGCCCACTACTGGCCTAGACCCTAACCAAATTGTTGAGATTCGCAATCTCATAAAGGATGTTGGTCGTGAAAAAACAGTAATGCTTAGCACCCATATTATGCAAGAAGTTGATGCTATCTGTGATAGGGTAATCATTATTAATCATGGCAAAATCGTTGCAAATGATGAGTCTATCAACTTAAAATCTCAGGAGATGAGACAAGTAATTAAGGTTGAATTTGACAAGAAAGTTGCAGTTAACATTTTGAAATCCATCAAATATGTTTCAACAATTAAAAAAGTAAATGACACCACATGGCTAATTGCCAGTGAATCTGAAAAGGATATTCGTCCTGAAATATTTGAATTTGCAGTTTCTCACAGCCTTAGCGTTCTAACAATACATAAAGAAGAGAATAAACTTGAGGATATTTTCAAACGACTCACAAAAGATTAATTTCCATTTCTCCAGCATTATATCAATAAAGTATAAGCCAACTTTTACATTTGACACCTTTACAAATTACTTGAATTTATGCCTTACCTATTTACTTCCGAGTCCGTTTCTGAAGGACATCCAGACAAAATTTCTGATGCAATTTCCGATGCATTGGTCGATCACTTCTTAGCTTTTGATCCGGAGTCAAAGGTTGCGTGTGAAACCTTAGTTACGACAGGCCAGGTTGTTCTCGCAGGAGAGGTTAAAACAAACACATATCTCGATGTTCAAACAATTGCTCGTGAGGTAATATCTCGCATTGGTTATACCAAAAGTGAGTATATGTTCGAAGCAAAATCTTGTGGAGTACTTTCAGCTATTCACGAACAAAGTCCTGACATCAATCAAGGTGTTGACAAGGTGAACAAGAAGGACCAAGGTGCAGGAGACCAAGGCATGATGTTCGGTTATGCGACAAATGAGACAGAGAATCTCATGCCATTAGCAGCCGATTTAAGTCATAAACTATTGATAGAACTTGCTGCTATTCGCAAGGTAGGTAAGGAAATGACCTACTTGCGACCAGACAGTAAGAGTCAGGTAACAATTGAATATGACGACAATAACCAACCTCAAAAAATAGTTGCAATTGTACTTTCAACGCAGCATGATGATTGGACTGATGCTGACTCAATGTTGGCTAAAATAAAGGCTGATGTCATTAATATTTTAATTCCACGAGTTAAAAGTCAACTACCGGAACAGATTCAACAGTTATTTGCAAATGACATCACATATCACGTAAATCCAACTGGCATATTTGTTATCGGAGGTCCACACGGAGACACAGGACTTACGGGTAGAAAAATAATTGTTGACACATATGGCGGAAAAGGAGCACATGGTGGTGGAGCATTTAGCGGAAAAGATCCTAGCAAAGTAGACCGATCTGCCGCATACGCAACAAGACACATTGCGAAAAACGCGGTTGCTGCTGGTATTTGTGACGAAATCTTAGTTCAGGTTGCATATGCGATTGGTGTCGCAAAACCTGTTGGTCTTTATGTAAACACATACGGCACAAGCAAGGTGGAACTAAAAGATGGTGCAATTGCAGAGAAACTAGGGAAGATCTTTGATATGCGACCATATTCAATCGAGCAAAGATTCCAATTAAGAACGCCCATTTATAGTGAGACTGCAGCCTATGGTCATATGGGTCGGGAAACTGTAACGGTTACCAAATCCTTTACTAACGGCAGCGGTGAAACCATCCAAAAAACAGTGAAGCTGTTTCCTTGGGAAGAACTAAATATGGTGGACGAAATAAAATCAGAGTTCGGAATATAACCTTTCCCATTGTGTCAAAAAAGAAGTCTCTGCTTTTTGTAACAACTGAATTACCATGGCCTTCTGATAGTGGTGGTCGGATAAAAACATTCCGATTAGTTCAATTTTTAAGTTCACATTTTGATGTAAATCTTGTTTGCGCTCACGGATCTGAAGATGGCAAAACACTCGGCACCTTGCGCGAAAAGTCTGGAGTAAAAAGTGTTCAAGTTTTTGGAGTATTCCGCAAAAGGACCGCGTTCAATTGGTTCATGGCTGTCATGCAATTCCCCACATTCAATTCGTTTCGAGTTTATTCTAAGCGATTAGAGTCGATGCT
>CALKOP010000039.1 GCA_938091155.1 uncultured Flavobacteriales bacterium
ATCCTTGACTCGCACCAAGAACCAATCAGAAAGAATCGATACAGTTTTCCTTTTCGAGCGTAAACTGCCGCTACAATACTAAATGTGAAATAGAGTAGATTCATGGACACGACAATGCCTAGATAAATCCAAAACATCTGGCCTAGCTCAATTGACTTCATCCACCAAATTTGAATACCCCAACCTAGCAAGCACCAATTGAGTAATGTGATTGGAATCTGAGCCACTAAACTCTGTAAAGAATGAAAATGAATAAATCGGCTTTTCCTTCTATTTACAATGTGATATACCACGGCTGCTACTAGATTGATTATTGGCAACGGCAAGGCCACAGCCACGGCTGCAAACATCATGAGATAAGCACCCATAGCATCCTCACGTTCTCGTTCAGGTAACTCATCAGGTTGAGGAACTGATATATGAAATGATTTCAAACTCAGAACCCTTTAAACGTTTGAATCGAGGACAGTTGAATCATCCTTATCGACTTCCATATTACCATGAAAAGGAGGATATGTATGAGTCATATATGCCATATAAAGACTCACTCTTTGACTCCATCGGAAGTAATACACTTGGAAATTAAACAATGAATCTGGGTACTTCCCAGTAAAAAGAACTGCCCACCATCCAATTAAGTTCGCAAACAAAACTGCTACCATCAAAACCGATAAAATGAAACCATGCGGAATCATCACATATAGGTAGCCAAACAAAAATCTCAACGCCACCGATGATCGAGAAATATCTGTTGGATACTCCAAGTCTAAGACGACACCTTCATGTTGATGTTTTAAACCAAGCTTTGGATAACCATCTATAAGATTGAAAAGACTCGCATTCAATCTTAAATTCCAACGCATGAAGTTCAATCTAAATTCAAAACAGGATTCAGGATAACGACCGGTAAAAAGAATCAACCAAAAGACCGTAAAATCGACCACGCGAGCAGCCAATCCAATAAAAAGTAAAAGAATTGCATGTGGGACTAAAATATAAAAAGCACCAAATAATCTTCTTAGTAAAAGCTCTCCCCTAGAATATGAGTCTTGTTTTTTTATATCAATAATCATAGTGGTTATGTTTTAGTAATACGATAATAAGACTAGTTGAAGTCCAATCCAATAACGAATTGATAAACGGTAAGTAGAATGTCTGAGGGGGTATTATCAAGATTTCAAAAATGAATAATCGATTAAAAGAGCTATTCAATTAAATTTGCAATCTGTTGACACAAAAAACAAAAACAAAATATGGATTTTGATTTAATAGTATTAGGAAGCGGACCTGGCGGATACGTTGCAGCCATTAGAGCTTCTCAATTGGGCTTAAAAACAGCCATCATCGAACGCGAGTCGCTTGGCGGAATTTGTCTAAACTGGGGATGTATACCTACAAAAGCTCTACTAAAGAGTGCAC
Organism: uncultured Flavobacteriales bacterium; assembly: GCA_938091155.1. Taxonomy (GTDB): domain Bacteria; phylum Bacteroidota; class Bacteroidia; order Flavobacteriales_G; family Salibacteraceae; genus SHAN690. The sequence goes on from CALKOP010000039.1 coordinate 1,420, forward strand.
AAGTCTTTGATTACCTCAATCATGCCGGTGATTTTGGGATTAACGTCAAAAATCATACAGCTGATTTTAGTGCCGTTGTAAGTAGAAGTCGTGATATCGCCGGAGGTATGAGTAAGGGTGTTGAATTCTTGATGAAGAAAAACAAGATTGAGGTGATAATGGGAACTGGTAAGCTTAAGGCTGCTGGTAAACTTGAGGTTACTGACGATAAAGGTGGAGTGAAGGAAATAAGTGCCAAAAGCATAATCATTGCTACAGGTGCTCGTTCGAGAGAACTACCTCATATCCAACAAAACGGAAAGAATATCATTGGATATAGAGAAGCCATGACACTTCCAAAGCTACCAAAGAAAATAGTTGTTATGGGCTCTGGAGCGATTGGATCTGAGTTTGCTTATTTCTATCAAACGATGGGCTCAGAAGTTACTTTAATTGAATACATGGACAACATTGTTCCTGTTGAAGATGAAGAGGTCAGTAAGCAACTAGCTAGAAGTTTTAAGAAAAGCGGTATGACCGTTATGACTGGCACCGAGGTTACGGAAGTGGAAACTACTGAGAAAGGCTGCACTGTGAAATACAACGACAAAAAAGGAGAAGGAACTATTGAATGTGATATTTTACTATCGGCTGTGGGTGTGATTGCAAATATTGAGAACATTGGACTGGAAGACGTTGGAGTAGCCACTGATAAGGGCAAAATCATGGTGAATGAATTCTATGAAACAAATATCCCTGGTGTTTTTGCCATTGGTGATTGTGTTCCTGGTCAGGCCCTTGCCCATGTGTCATCTGCTGAAGGAATCACTTGCGTAGAAAAAATCGCTGGTCTTAGTCCAGAAGCATTGGATTATGGTAACATCCCAGGATGTACCTATTGCTCGCCTGAAGTTGCAAGTGTTGGTATGACAGAAAAAGCTGCTAAGGAAGCAGGTCATGAAATTAAAGTAGGTAAATTCCCATTTAGTGCATCTGGTAAAGCAAAAGCAGCAGGACATTCCGAAGGTTTTGTCAAGCTAATTTTTGATGCTAAGTATGGCGAATTACTTGGTGGTCATATGATTGGTCATAATGTAACCGAATTAGTTGCAGAATTAGTTGCAGTTCGTAAGCTTGAAACAACAGGGCATGAAATCATTAAAACAGTGCACCCACATCCTACCATGAGTGAAGCCATTATGGAGGCTGCAGCAGCAGCCTATGATGAGGTGATTCATTTATAAACGAAGATTAATACAGGAAGCCTCAATCAAAAAGATTGGGGCTTTTTTCATTTTGGCCAATATTATTTAAGACTAAAATTATATTTGCAGCCCGATTTTGGAGAGTCGGCTCAAATGATTAGAGCGATCGATAATTTCATGATCCTGAATTGAGACCAAAGACTTCAAAAAAGTTGGATTGAATTAAAAATGGCGAGGTAGCTCAGACGGTTAGAGCGCAGGATTCATAACCCTGAGGTCGGGGGTTCGATTCCCCCTTTCGCTACTCAAAGGTCAGCATTCAAGCTGACCTTTTTTAATAAAAATATATTTCAAATTCCATTCCTCTCAAGTATCTCTATAAATCTTTGAGAAATAGAATTCATTATGGTGATAACATGTTAATCACTCATTGATTGTAAATTATTGTTTTTTGGTCCAAAAGTTTATATTGCGAACTTTACTCAATACAGAGACACAAAGCAATTAATCATGGCTGAAAAGCAGAAAATAGAACTTGAATTCACTGTTAAATCGTCCGTTAAGATTCTTTACCAATGTTTATCCACGAGCGGTGGGCTATCTGAATGGTTCGCAGATGACGTTACAATTAAGAACGATCAAGCCAAATTTGAGTGGGATGGTAGCGTTGAAGAAGCTGTCATTATAAGTAAGAAAACAGACCAGTTTATTCGTTACCAAATGCTTGTTGATGAAGGAACTGACTACTATTTTGAGTTCTCCATAAAAATGGATCAACTTACGGGAGATGTAGGTTTATTTATTACTGATTTTGCAGAGGAAGATGAAGTTGATGAGCAATCTAGACTTTGGGAATCTCAAATTGGAGAGTTGCGTCATATACTGGGTGGTTAATTCTCAAGCCAACCAACATGTATCTTTGCTTTTCACTAGTTAAGGCTCATTGAAAAAGCTACACATCCTCATAATAAAGTCCTATTTAGGACCATTTATCCTGACCTTCTTCATTACGTTATTCATTTTCGTAATGCAGTTTTTATGGAAGTATATTGACGAATTAGTCGGTAAAGGTTTGGAGTGGTACCTGGTTGCTGAGCTTTTGTTTTATGCATCGGCAAACCTTGTTCCAATGGCCTTGCCTCTGGCTATACTCCTAGCCTCAATAATGACATTTGGCAGTTTTGGGGAGCACTATGAATTAGTTGCCATGAAATCCAGTGGCATGGGACTGTTTCGGATTATGTCCCCGTTACTCATTGTCACATTTTTAACAAGCGCTTCAGCCTTCATGTTTACAAACTATGTGTGGCCAAAAGCAAACCTGGAGTTCGCCACCCTACTATACGACATAAGACATAAGAAGCCTGCTTTTGATATTACACCGGGCACATATTACGGAGGATTAGATGGATATGTAATTAGAATAGGTCAAAAAGACGAGGATGGTAAAGGCTTAAGCGATATTCTAATTTACGATCATTCTAAAGAGGAAGGTGGAAATCCTCATGTAATTAGAGCAGAGAAAGGTAGAATGGAAATGAGCTCCAATGAACGATACCTGCTTTTTGAGCTTGAAAACGGGTCCAGTTACGAAGAAGTTCAAGGTGATGAAAAGCCACATATGCTATCTGTATTCGATAAAGAAATCATGCGCTTCGATTTGAGTGGTTTTCAAATGGAAAGAACTGATAAAGAGATCTTTAAGGACAACTATCAAATGCTGAATTTGAAGCAACTAGAAATAGCAATTGACACACATAGAATCAAGCGTCAAGAAAAGAAAGCTGTACTTGACGCCAAACTTTACAACAGAACATTTAAGCTCCAAAAGCTTGATTCAATCGATCAGAAATATCTTAGTGACTCTATTTTAATAGCTGCATTCAAAGCTTTTGATAAAAAAAACGAGTTGGT